>PLHN01000325.1 GCA_003139975.1 Acidobacteriaceae bacterium | reverse complement strand
AAACGTGCTGGTCGGGCGTAATCAGGAGACCGTATGGGTACCCGATACCCGTCCATTGCCGGATGAAGTTCCCGTCCGCGTCAAAGATTTGGATACGTTGATTTTCCCGGTCGCCGACATAGACTCGGCCCTCCTTGTCGATGGCGACACTGTGCGGCAGATCGAATTCACCGTTGCCGCTTCCGAATTTCCCCCACGCCTTGATGTAGTTTCCATCGCGGTCGAACTTGACGACGCGGGAATTGCCATAACCATCAGCNNCACGTAAACGGCGCCATTTTTGGCGAACGCCACATCGGCCGGCTTGTTGAACAACCAGTTTGCTTCCGCGCCGGTGTTGATTCTCCCCAGCACTAGCAGGACATTGCCGGATGGGTCCAGTTTGAGCACAAGATGGTTCCCGTCGTCGGTCGTCCAGATGTTGTCGTCAGCGTCGATGCGCAATCCGTGCGGGTGCGAAAAGAGCCCTTCGCCGATGCTTTGAATAAAATTGCCCTTGCCGTCGTATTCGGCAAGCATCGGCTTGGTTCGTTGGAAAAGAAATATATGGCCCTTGGAATTTACGGCGACCGCGGAGGCTTCGCCGGGGATCATCCCTTTTGGAAACTTGAAAAAGTTCGGCACCACGCGATAGGGAAGTTCGGGAACGGCTTGGAATGAGCTGGCGTTTGTCGCTATTGACTGCGCACCGGCATGCCATGGCAAGAGTGCAATGGATGCGAGCACGATGGTCAGAGACCTTCTCATATTTCCTCCCCACACGAAGATCCAAACCGAGCCATTGCGCTAACCGGGGCGAAGTCAGGATACTCCGATCACTGCGCCCGCCGCATCGATCCCGCGATCACCGCGCCGAATACCAGCAGAGTCAGCAGCGAAATAATTCCAAGCGATATCACGCAGTAGATGCACCACACACCCAGTACGTAGTTTTCGACGTCCGCCAAATGGACAGCAAATGCGAAGGCGCCGGTCACGAATGGCAACATCCATGGGTATGCTTTTTTGAAAGCGAGCAGGCCGAGAAGCAAGTAGCCTGCCATGCCAATGACAGCGACGGGAACTCCATAAAACATGGCGAACGGACTGTGGTTGACGATGCCGCAATCCCAGCGTTCATTAATGCTGCACGGCGATGCTTCCGTGCGGTAATGCTCGCGCAAGGCCAGCGCGGAAACCACAATCCCTAAAATCGCCAGTACAACCAGGACCCATCTCATGTTCCCGTCTCCCAAACGAATGCAAATGTTGTTGATTGCCGACCGTTGATTGTCGAACAGGGTATTATCCGCGATTTGCGACGTATTGGCGCGCCGGCTTTATTTCTTGCGCGCTTCCGCTTCCGCCAGCCAGCCGCGGCGCAGCGCATCCTGCGGCACTCCCGAGGTGTACGGCTTTATATCGAGAATCGGCGTGCCGTCGAGCATGTCTATTCCTCGAACATGAAGCGACGGGCCTTCCCGGCGCAACAGCTCGACGATGGTCAGGCCAATCGGATTCGGACGCCGCGGCGACCGGGTCGCAAACACGCCGTGCGGCCGGTTATCGGAAGGTGGCGTCCCAACCAGTTCGAATCCCTCAGACCGGTCGAACTCCCAGAGAACGATAAGATGCGAAAATCCCTCGATGTCGGTGAGCCCCGGCTCCAGCTCGGGAAGGATCTTGAGAACGCCCTCGGCTTCATGTTTGGCGCCAAGACCTTTGGGAATTTTGGCTGCTTCCTTATACGGGCTGCTGACAAAGCCAATGGGATGGGAAGTAAACATCGGGGACAATCCTCCCCTTCCATATTAATCCTGCGCCGCGGGCTTCACCGGCGTCGCTCCGCTGTGGTACAACAACGCAATGACGGACGAGGCGGGGGCAACTTCAGGCTCAAGAGAAAATCCGGTTTCGTTGAGGCCTTCGGAAGCAGCAACGGCCAAGCGCGATGTTTCCTCGCTCTGTCCGAATTGCGGTACCGAGCTGCTGGGGCGCAGTTGCAAGCTGGTTTGCAAAACGTGCGGCTTCTATTTGAGCTGTTCGGATTTCTACTGACCTTGGCGCGGACTGCCAGTCGGGCCTATTGGACGGGTATCGCGCCAGGGCGAAATGCCTTGCCCCAAGTTCTGAAGCGCTCAAACCCCTGCTGCCGCAGACGAACTGGCGCCGCACTCAATCCACCGCCGGGCTTCGTCCATGGAAAAGAAAACGCGAATGGTTTTGCTTTCCGGGCGAAGAATGCGATGAAATTGGGCGACGTGGATCTGGGCCTCGCTTTGCGCAACAAACGCCCGCAAGGATTTCGATGAGAATGGATCCACGTCATCGGCAAGCATCATGATTTCCTGCGCGGCCAGCTGAACGGACTCGACCCCGCGCAGGTCAACGAGTTCGGAAAAAGCAGGGCTGAAGCGGGGATCGGCCCGGAGGCTGGAGGCGTAATGGACAATTCTGCCGAACGTGAGTATCCCCACGATGCGCGCTGAAACCAGACGAGCCCCCGTGTCGATGGAATAATCAAACGGCCGCTCGCCTGAGGAACGCATGTTCTCCCTATCGGCAGAACAGCCTCGAAACTTCAGCACCGGCCTGGCGATGTCACAAGACCGTTTCTCGCCCGAACAAAGTTTCCCCGCAGCTTCTACAATAGGTGCGGCTTGATTTACAGATTTTTCATAAGGAGATTCGCATGGAACGGAAGGCTAGCGCGGTTTGGAAGGGTGGATTGAAAGATGGGAAGGGTGCAGTATCTTCGGCCAGCGGCGTGCTCTCGAACACCCCTTATTCATTTGCCACGCGTTTTGAAGGCACTCCCGGGACGAATCCGGAAGAGTTGATTGCGGCCGCGCATGCAGGATGTTTCTCCATGGCGCTGTCAGCGCAACTTGGGACCGCAAACCTGACACCGGAGAGCATCAACACTTCGGCAACGCTAACCATGGAGAAGCTCGAGGCGGGCTGGACGATCACGGCCGTGCACCTCGACGTGATCGCGAAGGTGCCGGGCGCCAGCGCGGAAGCATTCAACAAGGCGGCGCAGGACGCCAAGGCCGGGTGTCCGGTGTCGAAAGTGCTGAACGCAAAGATCACCATGAACGCCACGCTGGGGTAGGTTTCGGCTTCAGGCTTGCGGCGCGGGATTGAAATCTTCCCGAGGTGATCCTCAGGCAGGGTGATTCTCAGACGCTGTGGCTGCGCAGCAGTTCGCGGATCTTGGCATTGATCTTGACGGCTTCCTTGGACGCTTGATCGATCATTTCGACCCAGCGGAGGGAGTTATCGGGCGGACCAGCCTGCGAAATCAAATACGTGGCCTGCACGATGGTTTCGAGGGAGTTGCTGAGATCGTGCGCCAGAAAGCGAAGGTCCTTCGCGAGGGCATCGGGAATTTTATCGTCGGCGCTCGGCATGCGTGATCACCCTGTTTGGCTTGGGACGCGGCTGTCCGCTTCATTGACAGGCGGATAGCAGCCAGTAGATATTAGTGTAGTCCCTCGAAAAAGGGACCCTGCCGATTTTTTCTTCACCGTGCGGATATGGCGGAACTGGCAGACGCGCTAGGTTCAGGTCCTAGTGNNTTCGAGTCCTCTTATCCGCACCAGATCAGTTGCCAGTGACCAGTACCCAGTTGCCAGTAAGCGGTTGCCAAGTTAAACCCTCCTCTGCACCGGGAGAGACAACGTAGGCAGGTTCGTGCGGCTTATGTTGCCGGCGGGAATCCGTATAGATCAGGTGTCGATGGTGTCGCTGACTGGATACTGGCAACTGGCAACTGCGGTTACGCGCCTGCCGATAGCCTGTGCGTGCTCCGCGTCTGCGCGATGCCGTACTGGCGAATCTTGTAGAGCAATGCCTTGTAGCTGATTTGCAACAGCGCGGCCGCCTGCTTGCGGTTCCAGTTGGTTTCTTCGAGCGCGCGCGCGATCGCTTCGGCTTCGGCTTCGTCTTTAGCGCTGCGGCCGAGAGATTTCAGTCCACCGGCAGCATCGGCGCCTGCGACGGCGGCTTGTCCGGCCGGCTCAAAGTGCCTTCCTCCTCCACTATCGGGGCGGGGCTGCAATTCTGAAGCGGCCAGCGACTCGTCTCCTAAAACCAGATAGCGTTTGATGAAGTTGCTCAGTTCGCGCAGGTTCCCCGGCCAGGAATGGCGCAGACAAGCTTCCATCAACTGGGGCCCCAGCGGCAACGGCGAGCGCGCATACGACTCGGACATGCGCGACATGAAATGTTTGAGGAGAATCGGAATTTCCTCTTTACGGTCGCGCAGCGGCGGCAGAGAAAGCGTGAACGCATTGAGACGGTAGTAAAGATCTTCGCGCAGACGCTTGTTGGCGATCGCTTCGGGAATGTTGATGTTGGTCGCGGCCAGGATGCGGACGTCCACCTTGATCACGTTGCGGCTGCCGAGGCGCGAAAAAGTCTGGTCCTGGAGCACGTGCAGCAGCTTGGCTTGAAGCAGCGGAGGCATCTCGCCGATCTCGTCGAGCAGAATGGTGCCCTTGTTGCACAGCTCAAATTTGCCCGGCTTAGGGTGATTGGCGCCGGTAAAGGCTCCCGCTTCGTAGCCGAACAGCTCGCTTTCGAGCAGGTCGGCAGGCACGGCGGCGCAGTTCACCTTGAGGAAGGTGCGGTGCGCCCGTGGAGAAAGCTTGTGGATGAGCCGCGCCAGAACTTCCTTGCCGGTGCCGCTTTCGCCGAGCAGGAGAACCGGGATGTCGACATTGGCAACCAATGCGGCCTGGGAACGGATCTTCTTCATCGCAGGACTGGCGGCGACAAAGAAAACGTCGTCGCACAGCTCTTCGACTTCGCCGGCATAACTGTCCGTTTTGGCGCTGCCAATGCACTGCGCAATCACGCCATCGAGTTCGGCTTTCTGAAACGGCTTGGTCAGATAATCGGTTGCACCCAGGCGCATCGCCTGCACAACTTTGCGGGTGTCGTTGACGCAAGAGAGCATCACGACCTTCAGGCCGGGCTTGATGTGGCGGAGCTGTTCGAGGGTCTGCAAGCCGTCGATGCCGGGCATGAGCAGGTCGAGGAGCACCAGATCGGGCTGCATCCCTTTTTGTACGTGTTGGACTGCTTCTTCCCCGGTGGTTGCGGTCTGAACTTTGTGGTCGTCGACTTCGAGCAGGGTGCGGATATAGCGGAGCATTCCCGGTTCGTCGTCTACGAGCAAGATGTTGGCGGCTTCACTCATCGGCTGCTTCCTTGCGGCGGACTCAAAATTGGTTTCAGGGGAATCAGGAAAGAAAATTTGCTGCCGGCGCCCACTTCGCTCTCGACCCAGATCTTGCCGCCCATGCCTTGCAGCAGACGGCGAGCGATAGCGAGGCCGAGTCCCATGCCCTCGGCGGATTCCGATCCGGGCAGGCGGAAAAAATCGTCGAAAATTTCGAGCTGAAATTCCGGACGAATTCCCGGGCCGGTGTCGGACACGCTGACTTTTACGGCATTCGGCACGTTGGTCGACTGCCGGCGGCGGTCCCCGTTGGCCGGCGATTGCGTTCCGAGGCGCCGCTCCCACATATGGGGTTCGGCATGCAGCCAGACCGTGCCGCCCTGGGGGGTGTACTTGCACGCGTTCTCCAGAAGATTGGAGATCACGCGCTGGATCTTCGGCGCATCGAAAGGAAAAGGCGTCAGCTTGTCGTTCGCCAGAAAATAGAGCGCAAGACCGCGTTCATGAAAACGATCGGACCAGAGACGGCAGACTTCGGAAAGGCAGGCGTTCATGTCGCCTTCCACAAACAGCATGCGCAGCTCACCCGTCTCGAGGACGGAAAAAGTCAGGAAGTCCTGAATGAAGTGCTGCAGGCGCTGTCCGCTGGCGAACATATCAGCCATGACCTCGCGCTGGCGATCATTGAGCGGCCCGAGCTTCTGGCTCTGCAACAGCTCGATGTATCCGTTCAGAATCGCCAAGGGCGTTTTCAAATCGTGGGCGGCGGAGCCCAGCGCGTTGGTGGTTTTGCGGAAACGGTCGCGCAGTTGTTCGAGTTCGCGAGTGACTTCGAGCGCGGCGCCGGAAGCGGAAGTCTCCGCGCCAGAGTGTGGCGTGGAGCTTTCCTTCATCGAACTGGGGCCAGCAAGAGACACGGCTGGTGTTTTCTCAGGCGTAGAGGCCATTTAGATCCAAAAAAAGACAGCCAGGGGAGACTAATGGACTACCTTTTATGAACGAGGGATAAAATAATGCTAAGTCAGGGTCAACAAAGTGTCAATCGGAAACACACGCCAGGCAGAACGGAAAAATGTTGCACTTTCGATTTTGACCTAAGGTCATGACTAGCCGCGCGAGCGCGCTCTTGATGCCGTCGAATTCCCTTCTGGAAGCGAGGTTCAGGACCGAACCGGATCAAAGCCCGTTGTCTCCGAAGTTTGGCCCATAGGGTGCTGCTTTGACGGCAGTTAATACGAGTTTAGGGTGGGTAGCGCAGGTGAGAGGCAGACCAAACCGGAAGAACATGCGGAAATGGGCGAGGTTGCGGCTTGCCATTCCTGTTTTTCTGCGGACCCGTGACGAAAATAATAAAGATTTGTTGGAGTTTGCCACCGCCATTAACATTTCCGCGGGTGGTGCCCTGGTCGCAACCCGCCACTCATTGCCAAAATCGACGCCGATATCGCTGGAAATCCCCAGCGCTCCCATAGGCCCCATGCATGGATTGGCGAGTTTTCATCGGGTAATCCGGGCTAAAGCCGTATGGGTATCTCATTTGGACGATTATCACCTCATGGGGCTGAAGTTCGCGCGACCGCTAAATACCGACGCTGCAATTGCGTCGCCTAAGCAAATGAGGAAAGCTAGTACTGAGGTATGAAATAGTTTTCCCTCCGAAAGACTGCCAGGGCTTGGCACGTCGGTGCCATGTCTGTAGCGCGAACAGTCCGGTCATTTTCCCCGCAACTCAATGGTAGACTTCTAGTTGTTGGACATCTCCGGAGTCCCTCTCTCCCACTCCCCTGTTTGGCGCTTGATGTGCACTTTTAGTGCATGCGGGTTGACATTGACCGCACTGGGGCATTTGGTCTTATGACTACACTTTCGGTAAGTTCGCTGGC
>PLHN01000312.1 GCA_003139975.1 Acidobacteriaceae bacterium | reverse complement strand
CGTACATGTCGGCTTCGTATTCCTGCGTGCGCACATAGGAATTCATGATCGGCGTTATCACGAAACCAAAAACCGCGCCCAGCAACAACACAAGCGGCAGCACAGCCGGATCGCCGAGGCCTCGGATCTGCCATTTTCCGCCCCAGCGCTTTAGCGCCCAATCAAGTGACCAGTGCAGATAGGCAAAAGCAACAACAACTACGATGAGGCCAAAGGTGAGGCCCTTGTAGATGTGATTGAGGACGTAGTGACCCATCTCGTGTCCCATGACGGCNNCCGCTGACATTGGCGCTCATGCGCGTGGTCTGGCGCGAGGCGTCGATCTGATACACATCCTTGGCCGGAATGCCATTCTGGCGCGCCAATCTCAGAATGGGATCGACGATTTTCGCGTCGTGGAGTGGTGTGACTTTGTTAAAGATCGGCACCAGATACACCGGCGCAATCATCACTACGATGATCATGAATACGTAGGCCACGCCGGCCCCCCAGATCCACCACGTGCGCGGCAGCCTTCGGACGATACCGAACAACAACGTCACCAGAATGCCGCCCAGCACCAGGTTTACGGCCAAGTCTTTAAGCTGATCGCCCATCCAAGGGCCAAAGGTTTGCGTGGCCAATCCATACTTGTGCTCGCGGAAATAGTCTTCATACACGGTGAGCGGAAAGGTCAGAATGGTGGCCGCGATCAGATATTCGACCCAGTACAGAAATGTTTGCAGCGGCTTGAATCGGGTGATGCGCTCGGCCAGGTCGCGCATCTTGGCCGACCAGCGCGTATTCAGCAAGAGCAGCATGGCGACCACGCCGTAAACAAAGTCCCACAGGATCATCCAATATCCCCCCTCGAAATAGGCATCCGAGCGGGCCATCTTGTCGGCAGGAATCTGTGCGAGATAGGCATCGGTCGCCGTAGTCGCGTCAAAGTTGGAAGTGGCGCGCGCGGCTTCCGGAACCTGGATGACCGACGGCATCTCGTTGGGAGCCGGCGGTTGTGCGAATGCCGCCAGGGGGCAAATCAAGATCAGCAGGCCACAAGCAAGTGTGGCAGGTCGAAACGTCATAGTCGTTTTGCCTCAGTAAACACGGAACAACGAGAGTGTATACGCAGAAGGCACGCCAAAAGTTGCAAGCCTCCACGGTTGACCCTAAGGAATCTCTGATCAAGTGTGGCGCGGACACTCTTGTCCGCGCAAAAGCCAGCATCTGCAAGCGTGCTGGCGCAAGGAGTTACTTGTCCAGAGTCTTCCTAAGCGAAGGATGACGGGGCTCGCCTAACAGCTGCTAGGGTCGTGTCTTCGCGATTTCGGGCGTGGCTGCTTCGCCGGTGCGTTTTGGCTGTTGTGGGCCGAGATGATATCTGGTCAAGCCCTCTTTCAGGAACTCGAAACTCTCTTCGGGAGAATCCGCGATCTTGAACAGCTCCAGATCCTGCGGCGAGATTACTCCGGCATCCACCATAGCCTCGAAATTCACGATCTTCTTCCAGTACTCGCTGCCGTAGATGACGACTACGATTTTCTTGGCCAGCTTTTCGGTCTGGGCGAGGGTGAGGATTTCGAAGAGTTCGTCAAGCGTGCCAAAGCCTCCGGGGAAGATCACCAGCCCCTTGGCCAGATATGCGAACCAGAACTTGCGCATGAAGAAGTAGTGAAACTCGAAATTGAGTGACGGCGTGATGTAGGGGTTGGGAAACTGTTCGAAGGGCAGATTGATATTGAGGCCGATGGTTCTACCCCCCGCTTCATGCGCTCCGCGGTTGGCCGCCTCCATAATGCCGGGGCCTCCGCCGGTGGTCACGACGAAACGGCGGCGCCGCGCGGGGATGTGCGCCGACCACTCGGTCAGCAGATGAGCCAGGCGGCGCGCGTCCTCGTAATAGCGCGCCATGTCAATGGCCGCTTCGGCGCGCTTCATGTCGCGCGCCTGCTGCGCTGCGGCCACGCCAGCGCCGTTGTTGCGCACATCGTTGAGTTGATTGGCGGCCGAATCACGGCTGGGAACGCGCGCCGAGCCAAAAAATACCACGGTGTCCTGAATCTGCTCGCGGCGGAAGCGCGACAGCGGTTCGATGTATTCCGACAGCAGGCGCAGGATGCGGCCGTCGGGCGAGGCGAGAAACGATTCGTTGTTGTACGCCAGAGGGGCGGGCTTCAGCTTCGGTTCAGTCATAGAAGATCAGTCGTTGGTCGTCAGTCGTCAGTCGCTCGGTATTCCTGCCTGCGGTTTACCCTTTCCTCTTCCAATCGGCCTGCTGGCGCGCCCTCCAAAATCTGCTGCTTCCGGGGTCCGGTTGATCACGTCCAGCGACTAGCGGTCAACGGCGGTTTTCATTCCTCGCGATATTGAATCGCTTCCCAGAACCCGATCCACACATTGAGCAGACCCAGGCCGGTTACAACGCCCCGCGCGAAACCGCTTGAAACCAGTTCGCGAATCGCGGGATACGGGAGAAGCAAACTGTTATCCGACCACTCCGACCGCCACGGCAGGATCATCAGCATGACTCCGAGCGTCGCGCAAAGGAAGACGAACAAGAGCACGCCAATGCGGCGGAGCCAAAGATGAGCCGTCGAAATCCGCCGTCCCGAAACAGCGCCGCGGGCCAGCGGGGCAGTTCCGTTTCCTGACCGCGTGTCGGCAATAGTCCCGGGGGGCGTTTCGGCAACGGCAGGCTCAGTCGGAAAGGGCAGCTTGGGATCTGAAATCATTGCACGCGTCGGTGTGGGGATGGCTGCCCGGATGGTTCCCTGTACGGTTCAACCTGGGATGAACGCGGGATTCAGTCCATCCCCTGCGCATGCCGCCGTACCCACCTTCGCATTCTACGACTTCAGAGCCTGAATGCGCTCGGCCACGTCGCGATAATCGATATTTGCGCCATAAACGTAGGTGAAATGACGCAGTGCGCCGGGTTTATCGTGAGCACTCTCGCAAACGGAACCGAGTTCGTAGTTGATGGCCACACGCGCCTCACCGTCAAGTCCCGGGATGTGGAGCGCCTTTTCGTACCAGCGAATCGCGGCCTCGGGTACGCCTTTGTCGAGGAAGCACTGTGCCAGCCAGGTGTAGGTCTGGACGGTCTGCGAGAAGGGATGCCCGTGCTCGATCGCGGCGCAGACCTTTTGCAGTTCGGCAATCGCCTCATCGAGCAGGCCCATCTCGCGGAAAGCTACGCCCAGGTTGTAATGCGTTTCCGGATCCTCATCGATGGCGGGCGCGCCTTCTTCGAGTTCGTGCTTAAGCTCGCCGAAAATTTCGGAGAGATCAACGCTGCCGGAGGGATGCATGGCCTGCGCACCTGTCCCCAGCGGTCGAACCGGGGCCGGGGTATAGCTCATCATTGCGGGAGCTGTAGCGGCTGCCGCACCACTTGCTGCCGCCGCAGGTAAGGCCGCCACCACTGGAGCGGCATCGCCATGGGCCACCGGCTCAGGTTCCTGCACAAACAGCGGCGGAACGCGCTTTGCCGGCGTCGCGCCCGGCCAGCCCGGCATGGTTGGGGTTGAGTGTTCTGCTGGCAAAGACGGCTCTGCCGAGGACTTGCTGAGTTCTGGCTCGCCTGCCAGCGCCTCACCGGCGGAAGGCGCGATCGGGAAAGAAGTGCCGAGCGAGCTTTCCAGATCTGCCACCAGCGAGGTCAGTTCATCTGCCGCCGCATGCGCGGTCTCGGCATGCACCGGTTCCGCCGCTGCGGATTCATGGTGCAGGAGGCCAACGTGCGCGTCTTGTCTGTGCGCGGGCGTTATTTGGGCCGGAGCGATCTGATTCGCCGTATCGTCGTGGCGCCCGGTGTCATAGCCAGCCAATAAACCGGCGTCATGCGTAGTTTCGTCGGCGTAAGGCGTCTTCAGTTCAATTTCAAATGTCGCTGGATCGTCAGCATTGATTTCGGCAATCTCCGCCTCCGTGTCCTCGGCCGGCTTGCCCCCCGATGCGATGGCAGCGCGCAGCGGATCAACAACGGCCGCATCGTTTGTCAGCGTCTCCAACCTCTCGAGGCCTGTTCGCGCCTGGTCGGTCATGAAATGCTCGAGATAGAAACGGATCTCTTCCACCGTTTCGGCGATCTCCTCGTTTTCGGGGTCCCTCGGAGCGTGGGCTGTTGCAGCCGTCTCCACCACCGGCGTGCTTTCGTCCATTGCCAGCGCGTGTTCCCACTCGGAAGAAACATCGTCTTGCGTATCCTCAGAAGCGTGCCCTGCCATTTCTTCGACCGAGAACTCCGGATGCCTCTCCGTCTTGGGTTCGGGCAAGTGGGCAGGTGGAGGCACGGGTGCGGCCGTCACAGGTGCAACGTCCTCGGCAACTGCGACACCGGTGTTTTGTTCGTAGCGCGCAGCCAGCTCTCCATAGCGCACAGCTTCATCCGGGTGGCTGGCGTCGTGAAAGACGCTTTCAAGTGTCCGGCAACAGACGGCAGCCTCGGCAAAGCGCTGAAAGCGTGTGTGTAGCGCAGCCAACCGTTGGTTCAAACGGACATCCCGCGGTGCTTGTGGCAGCACGCCAAGCAGAGGCACAAGCGCCTTGTCCGGCAGGTTATAGGAAAGGAACAGATCCGCATCCGTGACCGCCGCGCGTACCGCGATTGCGATCTGGTCCGGATACTCCTGGTCGATCATCGGCGCCATCGTCTCCAGTTCCTCGACGATCAGGGCCCCTTCTTCGGGCGTGATTCCCGTGACCGCCGGAATGGAGATTCCCTGCAGGCGCTCCGTGATCTGCTGACAATTCTGCGTGTGCAACGCGTTCTGCGGTTCGTTCGCCGCCAGCATTTGATACAGTCCGCGTGCGCGTTCGAGGTTCCCGTTCTTCACGGAAGCATGGGCCAGCAACTCGGCGACCTCGTTGATGTGCGTGCTCTCGCCCGACTTGTTGAGAAGCTCCAACAGTTTTTCGAGTGCGCCCGCATCGCCTTGAACGTGCGCGATCAGGGAATGTAGGTTCGCGAGCAGCTTCGTCGAATCGGCAGCCAGCAGACGTTCCGCATACGTGGCATAGATCTCCAGCGCTTTATTGTAGTGGCCCAGCCGGGCCGCGCCTTCTGCCAGCAAGAACAACCCCTCGGGGTCGTTGTGAACCGTTGACAGCTTTTCAGCCAGCGGCGCGCACTTGGCGAGATCTCCGCTTTCCAGGTATGCCTTCAGAAGATCGCGCAGTCCCTCCGGATGCAAATCAATGTCGGCAGCCCTTTCCAGATACTGAATGGCAGCCTTCGGATCGTCGCTGTCGAGCGCCGCCCGCCCCCGCATCAGCAGGACGTAGCTGTTGCTCGGATCAAGCACGAGCATACGTTGCAAAATGTCTTCCGCGGCGGCCAGGGAACCGCGTGCGCGCAACGACTCCGCTGCCGCGCTGAAGATTTCCCACGCTTCTTTCTTTTTGCCCAGTTTGACGTAAACCTCGGCGAGTTTGACCCGCATCGGCACGTTTTCCGGGTCCATTTCAAGAACCTTCTGGAACAGGCGCACTGCCTGCTCCATGTCCCCACTCTTCATGAATTCTTCGGCAACTTGCAGATATTGCGCCCGCGCATCATTGAAGAGGCCTTGTTGGGTGTAGAGCTCCGCCAGCTTCAAAGATCCATCCATGCTCGGCTGGAGCTTGGTGATCTTCTTGTACATGGCAATGCCCTTGACCGTAAAACCCTGCGCCGCATAGGCATCGCCGACCGCTTTGAAACATTCGATGGCCTTTTCGGTATCGCCCAGCCGCGAGTACAGATCGCCAATCGTATTGGCAACTGTAAGATCCTTTTCATCGTGTTTGCGGACCTTCTCGTATTCAGCGATAGCATTCTGCAGCTTGCCCTGCTGAACGAATTTTTCCGCGGCGCTGAGAACCTTCTGTTTGTTAAAACCGAAAACAAACGCCATAGGATTTACGGACTCCAGCCTAGATTGCCGTCGAACGCCCATTTCCCTGGGAGCGTTGCCTGACGGGCCCGACCTCGCCGGGACTTATCCCGGCGAAACACCGCCAACCACACCATCGGGATTGCGGAGTAAGGTTATTGTAAGTCTGGGTGCCACCGACGCGATGGTTACTGACGATTACTGGGGGTTACCGAAAGGGAGTGTACGTCCGGTCTTGAGATGGTGAGGACGCCTCGAATGACAAATCTGCGCCACCGGAGCGATAGCGCACCTTGGGCAAAATCTTAACTTCCGACCGCAAGAGCAGGCCGGGAGCGTTCGGACTTCTATTACCACCCGATCGATCCCGGCCCCTGGCTTTATCGCGCCAATACTCCCGACGCAGTCCGCTTCGCCATCGGCACAAACTCGCGCGTTTCGTGCCCGATCCAGACCTGACGCGGCCGGGCGATCTTCTGCTCGGGATCGGTGATCATTTCCTGCCACTGTGCCAACCAGCCGCAAGTGCGCGGGATGGCGAACAGAACAGTAAACATCTCCGGCCTGAAGCCCATTGCCTGGTACATGATGCCGGAGTAGAAATCGACGTTCGGATAGAGCTTGCGCTGAACGAAATACTCGTCCTGTAAGGCGATGCGCTCCAACTCGAGCGCGATTTCGATCTTGGCATTGTGGCCGGTAACCTCGAAGACCCGGTCAGCCGTCCACTTGATGATCTTGGCCCGCGGATCATAGTTCTTGTAGATGCGATGGCCGAAGCCCATTAACTTGCCTTTGCCTTCCTTGATCTTCTTGATATAAGCGGGGACATTGTCTTTGGAGCCGATCTCGTCAAGCATGCGCAACACTTCTTCGTTCGCTCCGCCGTGCAGAGGTCCTGAAAGCGCTGCCGCGGCGGCGGCTGTCGCCAGGTAGGGATCGGTTTGCGAGCTTCCCACGGCCCGCATTGCATTGGCGCTGCAATTCTGCTCATGATCGGCATGCAGAATAAAAAGGATGTCGAGGGCGCGAGCAATCACGGGGTTGGCGACATACTTCGGCTCGACCATCTTCCACAGCATGTTCATGAAGTTTTCTGGGTAGGTAAGGTCGTTGTCGGGATAGACGTAGGGGAAGCCCACGCTATGCCGGTACGACATGGCGGCGATGGATGGCACCTTGCCGATCAGACGTTTGATCTGATGCAGGCGGTTGGCAGGATCCTGGATCTGGCGCGATTCAGGATAAACGCCGGAGAGCGCTGCCACCGTGCTCACGAACATGGCCATGGGATGAGCATCGTAACGGAAACCCTCCATGAACTTCTTTGTGCTCTCGTGAATCATGGTGTGATGCGTAATCTCGCTCACCCAGTCTTTCAACTGGCTCTCCGTCGGCAACTCGCCGAAAAGAAGCAAGTACGCGACTTCGAGGTAGGTGCAGTGCTCGGCCAGCACTTCAATCGGGTATCCCCGGTAGCGCAGGATCCCCTTATCACCGTCAATGAAGGTGATTGCGCTGCGGCAGGAGGCCGTGTTCATGAAGGCTGGGTCATAGGTCATGAGCCCGAAATCTTCTGGGCCCGTTTTAATCTTGCGCAGATCCATCGCCCGGATCGTTCCGTTCTCGATCGGCAGGGAATAGTTCTGCCCCGTTCGGTTGTCAGTGATTGTTATAGTGTCCTGCGGCATAGCGGAGACTCCTGGAATTAGATGGCTGGGCGAAAAGGGCTTGGTGCCCGCCCGTACGCACAAACAGTAGCCACACCCGTACATTCGCGCGGTGAGCTACGTCACAGTCTAGTGTTTTTTGTGGAATCGGCGTCCCTCCGCCTCCTCCCGTGATCTTTTCGCGCTATTGGGGCGGCGGGACTCCGGGCACAACGGCAAATCCCAAAATTTCCCAGTCCCAGAAGGAGCGAATCGCCTTCATTCATTCGCCGCTTTTCGCGAAGGTTTCGCCCCCAGGCAGCGCGCAAAAATTGCCGAGATCGCCGGTATTTGATCTTCTTTCAGCTGAATGGCGGAACCCAGCTTCTTCAGGGCCGCGTTCAAAGGGGAGACTTGCCCTTCCGTCATCTCCACGATCTTTTGCCACTCCCGCGCTACCGGAATGCGTTCGTCGCTGTCGGCATCTTCGCAGAACTGGTCGGCGGCCTCGGGGGCGGTCCCGTATTCGTCCGCCACATCCTCATGAAAATAGCCGCGCAGAAACGTGTGCAGTGCAGGAAAGTTTTCCGCCGTCATGTCTACCTTCGGGCTGTGTGTTTTCATCAGCGGCACTCCGGATAAGAAGTCAGAACGTAATAGTCGTTGGGCCCGGCATATTTCAGAACCACCAGCGCATGAGAGCAGGGATGAGCGCGATCCTCGCCACGATTCATGGTGCGGCCGATCGGCTCGGGGCTTTCGTAGTCGAGCACCAGGTTGGCGTGTCCGCCGGTGCGGCTAAGCCAGCGCTCGATCCGTCCCTGCGATTGCCCAATGGCTGCGCCCACCGCGCGCTCAGCCGTGGGACGGTCGGTATAAGTCGAGGCGCCGGTGATATGGCGCTCCCGCTCCAACCGCTCGCGCAGTTCGTCGTCGGTCTGGCCAACATGTTTGCGGAGGATGTGTCCGCCGGCAGCTTCGTCCTGGCTAAGGTCGCGGGACGGGCCGCCGGCAAGACGGGTTTCCTGTCGCCCCGTCGCGGGAGCCGCGGTCGCGCTCGCATTGTTCGCAGCAGTCGGACTCTGACACGCAACCAGCGAAACCAGCGCCACGATCAGGACTGCGCTCATCGTTACCCGCGCTTGGAAAAATTCAGCCACTCAACCTCAATCTGCGCCCATTGGGCACAGGCTTCCTGTAAAGATTCGTGAATTGTGCTACTAAACAGGGTGTGCGGGCAAGTGTGTCGGGCGATTTCGGCCAGAATTACCTAGCGGCCTTCGAGCGCTGGGGTTCGGGACCTGCCTATGTTTTTCCCCGAGGATATCGCCGCGAGCGCTGGTCCTATGAGCGGGTCGCGCGCGTCGCCGGCCAGTTTGCACGCGAACTGGGCGCCCGCGACATTACAAAAGGCGATGCCATTCTCCTCTGGGGCCCAAATTGCGCGGAGTGGGTCGCCGCTTTTCTGGCGTGCGCTGTTTCGGGCGTCATCGCCGTTCCGGTCGATGACGGTTCCAGCCCCGACTTTGTCCGCCGCATCAGCGGCCAAGTGCGTACCAACCTCATCCTCTGTCCGCGCGAGCGGGCGCCACTTTTCGAAGGACTCGCCACGCTCGACCCCTCCGATCTGCCAGCCGCGGTCGCGCACCATGGAGCCGAGCGCTTTCTTCCGGTCGACATTCAGCCTTCCGAACCGCTCGAAATCGTTTTTACTTCCGGCACCACGGCCGAGCCCAA
>PLHN01000215.1:4341-18216 GCA_003139975.1 Acidobacteriaceae bacterium | reverse complement strand
CCGGTGATCGAGTTCAAGATGGCAACATTGCGCCGGGCAGCGCAGGTTTTCTTCGCTGACGGCTCGCGCGGCGATCGCGCAGGCTTCGATCATTTTTGCGAAGACGCCGGTCCGTGGCTCGACGACTATGCGCTATTCATGGCCTGCAAAGACGTACAAAGGGGAGTGGCCTGGACTTCATGGGATGCCACGATTCGTCGGCGAGATGCGCATGCTGTGAGTGAGTGGTCAAAGAAACTGGCACCGGAACTGATGGCCTACAAGTATTGGCAATTCGAATTTTTCCAACAGTGGGAGCGTCTCAAGACGTACTGCCAGCAGCACGGAATCCGTTTCATGGGCGATGTCCCGATCTACGTTGCGCACGATAGCGCTGATGTCTGGGCCCATCCCGATCTGTTCTATCTCGACGAACAGGGCCGCCCGACCGTGGTTTCCGGCGTGCCGCCGGATTATTTCAGCGCCACGGGACAGCTTTGGGGAAATCCTATTTATCGCTGGGACTTGCTCGCCTCCAGCGGTTACAGGTGGTGGATCGAGCGCTTCCGCGCCTCGCTCGCGCTTTTTGATATGGTGCGCCTCGATCATTTCCGCGGCTTCGAATCTTACTGGGAAGTTGCCGCCACCGAAACTACTGCGATCAACGGGCGCTGGATGAAAGGACCGGGCGAGGATTTTCTGTCGGCATTGCAAAATGCATTCGGCGGACTGCCGATCGTGGCGGAGAATCTTGGCGTGATCACGCCACCGGTGGAAAAGCTGCGACAACAGTTCGGCCTTCCCGGCATGAGCCTGTTGCAATTCGCCTTCGGGACTGATCCGCAGGGACCATCGTTCCGTCCGCACAATTACAGTCGGGATCTGGTCGCCTACACCGGCGGGCACGACAATGACACGACGGTCGGCTGGTGGTCGAGTTCCGGGACCGGCGACAGCACGCGCACCCCCGAGGATGTGCGGAAGGAACACGACTTCGCGCGCGCGTATCTCAATTTCGCCGTCGGTAATCATGATGAATCCGAAATCAACTGGGTCTTGATCCAGGCAGTGCTGGCGTCGGTCGCTGACGTCGCGATTGTTCCCCTGCAGGACGTGCTTGGCCTGGGCAGCGAGGCGCGCATGAATCTCCCCGGCCGCGTCAGCGGCAACTGGAAATGGCGTTATCGGCCGGGAGCGTTGCGCGGCGAACTGAGTGCGAGGCTTCGAAACCTGGTCACGCTGTACGATCGGTGATAAGCATTTTCGGCTGGAAAGAGTTTATGGACAAACCACCGCGCACGTTCTGGCAGATTTGGAACATGAGCTTCGGCTTTCTCGGCATCCAGTTTGGCTGGGGATTGCAGATGGCGAACATGAGTGCCATCTACGAATATCTGGGCGCGCGGGCCGATCAGATTCCCATCCTTTGGCTGGCCGCGCCACTTACGGGACTGATTGTTCAACCGATCATCGGCCATGCCAGCGACCGCACCTGGGGCCCGCTCGGCCGCCGGCGGCCATACTTCCTTGTGGGCGCGATTCTCAGTTCATCAGCTCTGATTCTCATGCCCCGCAGTTCTGCGCTTTGGATGGCCGCTGGACTCCTGTGGGTGCTCGATGCGTGCATCAACATCAGCATGGAACCGTTCCGCGCCTTCGTCGCCGATTTGCTACCGGAGTTTCAGCGCACGCGCGGCTTCGCCATGCAGAGTCTGTTCATCGGGTTGGGGGCGGTGATTGCCTCGGCACTCCCTTACCTCCTCACCAACGTTATTCACGTAGCAGGAACTGCGAGCGCGGGAACGATTCCATTCACCGTTCGTCTTTCGTTTTACATCGGAGCAGCGGCATTTCTCGGTGCGGTGCTGTGGACGATTTTCACAACCAAGGAGTATCCGCCCGACGACCTGGCGGAATTTCAGAAGCAAAAAGCGGAGCACTCAGGCTTGGCCGCAAGCGCGCGCCAGATTCTGGTTTCGATTCGTGAAATGCCCCGGACCATGCGCCAACTCGCATGGGTCCAGATCTGCACATGGCTGGCGTTATTCTGCATGTGGCTATATTTTCCGGTGGCCGTAGCGCGCAACGTCTTTGGCGCTCCCGACACGGCTTCGCCGCTGTATTCAGCAGGCGTCGAGTGGGCAGGAGTCTGTTTCGGAATGTATTCCCTCGTGTGTTTTGGATTCTCGTTTCTATTACCCGCGCTGGCGCGTCAATACGGACGCAAGGTCACGCACATGCTCTGCCTGATCTGCGGCGGCTTGGGACTGCTTTCCGTGGCCGTGGTTCACAGCAAGTATCTCCTTCTGCTATCCATGACCGGAGTAGGAATCGCATGGGCCAGCACACTGTCGATGCCGTATTCGATCCTCGCGGGCTCGCTGCCGCATGGCAAGACCGGTGTCTATATGGGGATTTTCAACTTCTTCATTGTGATTCCGGAGATCACCGCATCGCTCGGATTCGGCTGGGTGATGAGCCACTTGCTCAACAACAACCGGCTTACTGCAGTGGTCGCCGGAGGTTTTTTCTTCCTGCTGGCGGCGGTGTTGACGCAGCGAGTCGAGGACCTCTACGACGCGCGCCAGAGAAGCAGTCGTCTCCCCGATGATGCGGTCGCGGCCAAGGTCTGACCGTTCCTGTTAGGCGCCTCAATTGGCTGGTTTTGCTGCCACTCTAGCTGCGTAGAATGGCAAAATCATTCACTCACCGCCGACGTATCGTAACGAGTTCGGTCTCCAGCGGCACGCCGCGGGCGATCTTCACTCGCACCAGAGCTTCGAACGGCTTCATCCCGTTGGTGGAATCCGGCATTTCCCGCAATAGCTTTTCGACCGAGTCCGGGCGGGAAACAAATTCCACGGCGCCTTGTGTACCAAACGTCGTTGTACCAGCCAAAATCATCACAAAACGGTTGGGAGTCATGCTCGGCACCAGCCCGACTACCGCGTAATCCTCTGTCAGCGCTGAACTCGACGGGCTCGCGAGATAACTTGTCGCCTCACCCGGTTTCGGATGTCGGCTGACGATGGCAAGATCACCTTGGCGGTCGCCCGAGGCCACCCTTTGAAACACGAATTCCTGTGTACCAGGTATATCGAGCAGCGAAAGATTTTCTGATGGCGAGCCGACGAAAATGAGATTTGTATTGCTGGCATCGTCGAGCGAGAACAAGCTGCCGCGTTTCACGCGAATTCGTCGGCCTAAGGTCGCGAAGGCTTCGTCGAGCGCGTGGACTGCCAGCACTTCGCCGACGCCTGTGTAGTGGTCGTACACGGCATTCTTCGAATCCTGCCGTGAGTTGTAGTAGCGCATGCCCGTCTCGGGGCGCCCGACGAAGGCGGCGTTGCTNNCAGCCTGTTTTCGCGTCCTCAGCAGGCTTGCAAGAATTACGACGGCGACGATCAGGCAAGCCAGCACTGTCACGACCGCGATCCGCCAACTTGCCGGTACCGTCTCTTCTGGAGCAACCTGGCCGGCAGGCTCTCTTGCCGGTACAATCAGCGGTTGTGGCGCCGCCGGCCGAGGTTCAAAGACGAGGTGATAGCTCCCCTTCGGGATTTTGACCACGATAGGGTCGTTTGCGCCTTCGGTAGCGTAGTACTCCGCCAGTTTCAGGCGCAGGCGTCCTGCTTGCACACGGATGGTGGAGTCGGACTGAGGATCAAAATCCGACTTCCGTCCGTAGACCTCAGTTGCGATTTGATACTCCTTGAGCGGCGCGTCGGGATGATCGAGCGCCTGTTTTGCGAGATATTGCAACAGCTTGCAGAGAGACTCCGAGTTTCGCAGACTATGACTTTTAATAATGTGATCTATTTGTTGGAAGAATTGTTCCGGACCGGCAGCGAGAGTGCGTGTCACAGCCATTTAACAATGACGTAACAGGAGGAGGTATCCTCTTGCAAACCAACATTTTACTTCAGTAACCGTTTAAAACCTAGTGAAACGTCAGTTCGCAATCCCTTTGTACCAAAACTTGCACAGTAGACAAGGTCTTGTACAAGGGATCCCGTGCGTCCCGCAGTCGCACAATGTCATCTCCGCACGCGGTTTCTTGCCGAATCAGTCTTTGCATTCGAATCAAGGTTCCCGGCATTCGTGAAGAAAGTGATTTTGCCGCATCGCCGAATTGGAGGAAATATTATGAAGAGCAGGCTTTTATTCGTATTGCTACTCGTGTTGGGTCTGGGCGTGTTTGTGCTGGCGCAGTCCGACGCCGGACGCGTCGTCGGAACGATCACCGATCCCAGCGGCGCCGTTGTCACGAACGCGACGGTCACCATAACGGACGCGGCAACCGGGCGTCAAGTATCGGTGACGACGGGCGCGGCGGGCGAGTACGCCGTCAATGCACTGCCCGTCGGAAGGTACCACGCAGAGGTTTCGCAGACAGGTTTCAAAACGGCTACGGCCGATTTCACGATTGATGTAAACCAAGTTATCGATCTCAGCCTGAAGTTGGAGACGGGGTCGGCATCCACGGTCGTCGACGTGACCGGTGAGGTGCCTATAGTGGATACATCCACTTCCAATACCGGCGAGGTGATCCAGGGAAGACAAGTCGTGGAGCTTCCGCTCAATGGCCGCAACTTCACATCGCTCGCACTGCTGACCCCGGGCGTTAGCCGTGGCGACTACTCCAACAATGCCAGCGCGTCGAAAAACAATGCCGAAACCTGGCGCAATTCCGACTCCGGCGGGACCGCGCTCTCCGTGAATGGATTGCGACCCCAAGCCAACAGCTTTTTATTGGACGGCCTCGACAACAACGACTCCCTGGTCGGCACGCTGGTCATCTTCCCAGCGCTCGAGGACATCGCGGAATTCAAGACGACCACGAGCGTTCCTTCCGCCGAGTTTGGCCGCGCCGGTGGCGGTGTGGTACAGGTTGCCACCAAGTCAGGGGCGAACGACATCCACGGCGCGGCGTACTGGTTTAACCGCTCTAAGGAAGGTGCAGCGGATAACTTCGGAAACCCCGTCGTTCCCGAACTGAGCCGCAACCAGTTCGGCGCATCGTTGGGTGGGCCAATCTGGAAGAAGAAGGTGTTCTTCTTCCTGGACTACCAAGGTTGGCGACAGAACGTGCCAGCTCCTGCGACGGAAGGGCACGTTCCGACGGACAAAATGCGAGGCACAGCTACAGGCGAGACTGGGATCTACGATTTCACAGAGCTACTTTCGCCTGCGGGTACGGGGAATGCGACTAGCTTGCCTTATGCCGGGCTGCCGGGCTGCGACTCCGTCACAGGCGCGCGGGCGACCCAGCCTAACGCCTTCAATGGAACATACGGCACCGGATTCATCTTCAATCCCCAGACTTGCCTACCCTTTGGCTGGAACACGAGCGCTGACGCGCCCGGGCCCGGGATCAACATCATTCCGGTTGCCAGCATAAATACTGTCGGCATGGCGTACCTGAATGCGTTTCCCGAACCCAACATTAGCGGTGCCGATCTTACCACGAACGCCGCGAACTTCTTGGGGACGTCACAGAACATCACGCACAGGGACGACTACGATGCGCGCGTGGACTTTGTTCTCACGTCCAAAGACAGCGTCTTCGCTCGTTACAGCCTTGGCACAGACTCTCTGACCAACACCCCTTGGCTAGCCGGAGCCCATAACGCTCAAGGCTTCCTGCCTTCCGGCAATGGCAGTAACCCGCAACGCCCACGCCAGATTGCGGTGGGCTACACCCGCATTATCAGCACAAACCTGCTCAACGAATTTCATTACGGCTACGCACGTCCGTATTACGGGTATCAGCAGCCTGGTTACGGCATCAACATGGCGGAACAACTCGGGATCCCCAATGCCAACACCTCGCCCCTGCTTGGCGGCATGGCTCTCATCGGCGGCTGGTACGGGAACCTTAGTTATGTCGGCGATTACGGCCCATATCTCGTCTTGGAGCCAACCCATGAATTCAACGATGCCGTGAGCTGGACAAAAGGGAAGCACGTCTTCAAGTTTGGCGGCAGCATTATCCATCGCGACCTGAACTGGACGCAGGCCAACGAGGCCAAAGGCTACTTCTGGATCGACGATGGCAACTTTGGCGGGTACCAGCCCGGCCCGTATTCGGCCCATGGAACCTTTACAGGCTATGAGGAATCCGAGTTGGCAGCCGGATTTGTGGGCGCCTACGGTGTCGGAGCGTTCAACGGGTACTACAACACGAAGGGCTGGGAGAACGGTTTCTTTGCACAGGACGATTGGCGTGTCAGCCCAAGGCTGACACTGAACCTCGGCCTGCGCTACGACTTGTTTACATGGCCGAAAGAAGCGAACAACCATATGTCCAATTTCGACCCCGCGACGGGAGAACTCATTGAGGCTGGCAAAGCCCCGGGGTATAACGATTCTCTAATCGACACACCAACGCACAACTTTGGTCCACGTGTTGGATTTGCCTATGATCTGTTCGGTAAGGGTAAGACCATACTCCGCGGAGGTTATGGTCTGTCCTATTATCTGGACCGCGGCGGCGTGGCCAACGAACTCTCGAACAATCCCGACTTCAACGGCACCCAGACCTACTATGCCTGTCCGACTTTGGCAACCTGCTCGACTGGCTATCGCTTTACGCTCAGCGGAGCAGCTGCCCCCGGAAGCAACAATCCGGTCGGGGCCACTGGAGCCCTGCCGGCTAAACTCGGCATCAGTCCGACAGCGCTTACCTCCAGCGACAACGTAATCTACTGGCCCAAGAACAGCCCAAACTCGCGCATCCAGCAATGGAACGTGCAGATTGAGCAGGCTTTGGGCAGCAATATGTCGTGGAATCTCGCTTATGTGGGAACAAAAGTCGGAAATGTTGCCACTCCTTTCAATGCCAATAAGTCAGCGTATGGTACAGGCACGAGTTGGTTCCCAAACGTAGGTACCATCAGCGAATATGCAATGATTGGCAGCGCCAGCTACAACGGTCTCCAGACCAAGCTGACTCGAAGGATGAGCAACGGACTTATGGTCACTATGGCGTACACCTGGTCGCACGCAATCGATAATAGCGCCGATGCGCTCAGCACCGTTCCCAGCGGTGCCCAGAGCATCGTAGTCGGGTCCGGGGGCGTGCCCTTGCTGCATTATCAACGTGGCAATTCGGACAACGATCAGCGTCACCTGTTTGCCGCCAGCGCCATGTATGAGCTGCCCTTCGGACGCGGAAAGAGTCTTGGCCATGACGTATCGAAGGAGCTTGATTACGTAATCGGCGGCTGGCAATGGAATAACATTGTGGTGCTGGCCACCGGCACGCCGATGGACATCCAAGGCGCGACCACGCTCAACGGGCGCCCGGATTACCACGGTGGATGCAGTACCAACGTTTCGGCGGCCGTCTGGATCAGCTGCCCGTCGGGTGCGTTCACGGATCCCGGCACCGGGACCATCGGCGACCTGCCCCGTAACTTCTTTTTCGGACCGGGAACCCACACATGGGATACATCGCTCACGAAGAACATTAGTATTTTTGAGCGGGTAAAAACGGAGTTGCGTGCCCAGTTGTATAACGTAGCTAATACGCCCCAATTCGCGACACCGGAAACCCACTACACTTACGGCAACTTCGGCCAGTTGAATGCCGGGACGATTCGGCTCGCGCCCACCAATCGGGAACTCGAACTCGCGTTTCGCGTAACCTTCTAATCACGCCAGGGAAGGCGCTTGGGTGCAACTCTCAAGCGCCTCCCAATTAGCCAGAGCCGAGAAGCACGATACGCTCTCGGCTCTCTTTCTTGATTCGTTCACTACGCGTTGCTCGGTGGGTCTGCCCCAAGCCGGGATGCAGGGAACTGCCATGAAGAACAAACGCACCATTGGGCCGTTGCTGATCATGGTCTGCCTGCTCATACTGCCGGCATGGCCGCAGGCGGACACCGGAGCGGGGCAAGTTCCAGTAGTTCGCAAGACCGAACCCCCAAACTGGTGGATCAACTACACACCAGACCTCACGCTACTCCTCACTGGCGAAAACTTGGGCGGCATTCACGTCGAAAGCGCAACTGCGGGCGCGACGGTTCTCGGATCGGAAGCATCCGCCAACGGACACTATCTCTTCCTCCACCTGCGCTTGAGCCTCGACCTCAGGCCCGGGAATGTGAGCTTGCGGTTGCTATCGTCTGCCGGATGTACGGAAGTCAGCCTCCCTCTGTGGGCCCGCGCAGACCCCCATGGCCACTTTGAGGGTTTCTCCCGCGACGACGTCATCTATCTCATCATGCCCGACCGTTTCGCCGACGGCGATCCGTCGAATGACAGGCCCGCAGGCTCGAATGGCGTCTACGACCGCAGCCAGCCCAAGGCGTACCATGGCGGCGATCTGCGCGGCGTTCGCGAGCACCTTGGATATCTGCACGACCTGGGTGTGACCGCGATCTGGTTGACTCCGGTGTGGAAAAACACCGACTCCGACTACCACGGCTATCACGTTGTCGACTTCTATGCCCTCGATGATCACATGGGATCAATGCAGGAATACCAGGCACTGGTGGCCGATGCGCACAAGCTTGGCATGAAGGTGCTCATCGATTACGTCGTCAATCACACGGGGCCGCACCACCCCTGGGCCAACGATCCACCGACTCCTACGTGGTTGCACGGAACGCAGGCGCATCACCTGGAGCCTTCCTACAATTTTTCAGGGCTGGTTGACCCGCACGCTTCCCCGCGCGAATATCTCAACACCCTCGACGGCTGGTTTGCGGGCAAGTTGCCTGACCTGAATCCGGACGATCCGGAGCTAGCCACCTACCTGGCGCAAAACGCGATGTGGTGGACGGAAATCGCGCAACTCGATGCATTCCGTCTGGATACGTTTCCCTATTCGTCGCGCCAGTTCTGGAGCGGATGGCATGCGCGCCTGCACGAGGTCTATCCGCAAATCAATGATGTGGGCGAAGTGTCCGACCCGGATTCGTCCATCACGGCGTTCTTTGAAGGCGGGCGAAAGCAGTTTGACGGCATCGATACGGGTCTCTCGACAGTTTTCGACTTCCCACTTTGCAACGCGCTGCGCGACGTGATCATAAGAGGCGATTCGATTCAGAAGATCGTGACCGTACTGCAGCACGATGAGCTTTATCCGAACCCGGAAACGCTGGTCACTTTTCTCGGCAACCATGACAACCGCCGTTTCATGGGCGAGAAGGACAGCAACCCAGCCAAACTCAAAGCTGCGTTTTCGCTTCTGCTCACCATGCGCGGTATTCCGCAAATCTATTCCGGAGACGAAATCGCCATGCCCGGCGGCGACGACCCCGACAATCGCCACGACTTTCCGGGAGGATTCCCCGGCGACCAGCACAACGCCTTCACCGCGGCCGGACGCATTCCGGAACAGGAAGACGTGTTCGCATACATGAAATCGCTGCTCGCGCTGCGCAAGAGTCATCCCGCTTTGCGCATGGGCAAGCAGTGGCACATCGGATGGAACGACACCTACTATGCGTTCCTGCGTGAGCTGCCGGAAGAAAAACTGCTGGTTATCTACAACAACGCCCCAAAGACGCTCGAACTCAATATCCCCGTCGACAACACTCGGCTGGAAACTGCGCACCGATTGGACGCAGTCTTTGGGAATACAGCCGCGCAACTTGTTACCGGGAACGTGCATGTCTCAATGCCCGCCCAAACACTCGCCGTATTCAGCGTGCGTTAACAACAACCCGCTATCCGAACTGAGGCCCGCTTTGGTGTAATTTGGAGTCATGCCGAAAGCCGAATCACAACGGCCGCGCTGGATCGGAGTCCCGGTACGCGCATTCTTAGTCACGTTTCTTTTGACGCTGCTCGCGTTTGCGGTGGCGCTGCTGCTGAGCATTCTTGGGACGATCGTCTACTCGCAGGTGGAGCATGTCGCGCCGAATCTGCAGTACGCCTATCGCCACATTGCGTTTCCGTTCGCCATCGCCGTGGGAGCGATTGTGCTGGTCGTGATGCTGACCGTTGAGATCCGGAATTATCGCCAGCGCAAGGCGCTGGCCGCGATCGAAAGGGTGACTTGAACGTAGCGCCGGCCGGGACGGCGGCTTACTGTCGAGCAATGATTACTACTGAATCATGACCACTTTCGCAAATAACGCGCCGCGCATTGCGATCCCGATGCCGCATTCAGGCGACCTCGACTACGCCGAGCGCGCCATCCCGCAATATGAAAACGCCGTGCACGGAGCGGGCGGCGATCCGGTGCGCATCGGCTTCGATCAGACTGCGGAAGAAGTAAAGAAAGCGCTCGCGACTTGCGACGCCGTGCTCTTGCCGGGAAGCCGCGCCGATATTGATCCCGAGAAATACCATGCCGCGCGCCATCCGAAAACGGCCGAGATCGATGCGAAGCGCGACGGTCTGGACAGCTTGCTGCTCGACGACGCCTATGGCACGCGCAAGCCCGTGCTCGCGATCTGTTATGGACTGCAATCGCTGAACGTGTATCGCGCGGGATCGCTGGTGCAGCATATCGAGTCGGCGATCAATCACAACGCGGGGCGAGCGGTTCCGAATGCGCACACGGTCACGATCGATCCGGGATCGAGCCTGGCGGAAATTGTGGGCGCGCACGACGGCAAACCGGTCGCGGTGAATTCGTCGCATCATCAGTCCGCCGAGGCCGTGGGCAACGGCCTGCGCGTGGTCGCGCGCTCACCGCAAGATGGAGTGATCGAGGCGCTGGAGGGGACGGAACCAGGGCATTTTGTGCTGGCCGTGCAGTGGCATCCGGAGCGCTCGGTGAACGATGGACTGGAAGTGGCGGAGTCGGCGCGGGCGATTTTCCGCGCGTTTGTGGAGGCGGCGAGGAAAAAAAACGCGAGCCTGACTTAACGGTTTGAGGAATGAAAGAATGTGGCGAAAAGGTGTTTTGCTGCTTTGTTTATCCGTTGCACTGATCGGCGATATCGTGTTTGCACAGACGGACTACTCTGCGGATATTGTTGATTTGCAGCAGACAGGCAATCCCGTGCTGGCCAAGCTCTACGTGAGCAGAGACAAAAGGCGCATCGAATTTCAGCCAGCCAGCGGAAAGCGAGCGCTGATAAGCCCTCTGCGCCCTCCTGCCGGCCAAAAAGATCCCCTCGAAGTGGACATCAGCGGCGTTGGTAAGGTGATCATTCTCAATATTGCCGATAAGACATCGGTGCTTCTTGAACCGGACCAGAAATTCTACCTTGAGACGTCGTGGGGCGACCCGCTTCCCAGTGGGCTTTATATTCAGTACGTCTATGGCTTCACAGGGGACGCCGAGGACTTCTGTCCGGGATGGATACAGCGGATTAAATCTGATGGGGCAACCTGCAAGAAGGCGGGTCACGAATCTGTCGACGGTCGCCGCGCCGTCAGATATGAGGAGTCTGTTGATGGTGGGACCGTTAGCGTCTGGTTTGATGCCGGACTGCACGCCCTCTTAAGGCGGACCAGCAATAGGACAAGCACGGAGCTGCGCAACGTCCGGGAAGGACCGCAGCCTACCAGCCTGTTTGAAGTTCCCAAGGGCTACTCGCCGATGCCACCTCTCGGCGGGATCGTCGGACGGTACGAGCCAGAGTAAGCGTCGGTCAAGCCGCGCGCTGCAGCAGCACCGACACGTGAGCAATGGCCGCGTTGTCCGTTCCTGTGCCTTCGGGCGTTTTTGCTTTGAGGCCGATGCAATCTTCGGCGATGCCGCAGAGTTCGGCAACGTGCTTGCGAATCGTTGCGGCGTGCGGGCCGATTTTGGGCGCGGCTAGAATCAGCGTCGAATCGAGATTGACCAGCGCATAGCCAGCGGCTGCGACGCGCTTGAGAGCTTCGCGGAGAAACACGGCGGAATCCGCGCCCTTCCACTGCGGATCGGAGGGCGGGAAAAGCGCGCCGATGTCGGGCGCGGCGATCGCGCCCAGCAGCGCGTCGGTGATGGCGTGGAGCAGAACGTCTCCATCGGAGTGCCCACCGAGGCCTTTGTCGTGGGCGAGCTTGATGCCGCCGATGATAAGCGGGATCGCGGGCTTGAACTCGTGGGAGTCGTATCCATAGCCGATGCGGAGTTGAGGGCTCATAGTTGGTGGTCAGTGGTTAGTGATTGGCGGTTGGCGAAGCTCTGACCACTAGCCACTAGTCACTGACCACTGCTCTTCAAATAAAACTCGGCCAATTCCATATCGGCCGGAGTTGTGATCTTGATGTTTCTGGCCGAGCCCATGACGACGGCCACAGGCAAGCCGGCGCGCTCGATGAGAGAGGCTTCGTCGGTGCCGAGAAAGCCATCGGCTGCGGCATCATCGAATGCTTTCTTCAAAATATCGTAGCGGAACCCCTGCGGCGTTTGCGCCATAACGACGCCCGCGCGCGGAATGGTCGCCTTAATGACTGCGCCATCCGCGGTGCGGTCGACCTGCTTGACGGTATCGACGGCGGGCCAGCCGGCAATGGCAGCGCCGTGCTTCTGGGCGGCAGCGATCACGTCGGTGATGATTTCGGGCGTCACGAAAGGGCGAACGGCATCGTGCACCAGGATAAGGCCTGCGGGATCGGCCACGATCTTCGCCATCGCGTTGGCAACGGAGTTCTGGCGGTGCTCGCCGCCTTCCACCAACTGCAGGCGCTTCTTGAGGATTTCCGGATACTGCTTTTCAAGCTGGTTGCGAAAGGGCGAGATTTCATCCTTACGCAAGGCGATGACGATCTCGTAAACGGCGGGAGTCGCGACAAACTTACGCAGCGTGCGGACGAGAATGGGCACGCCGCCCAGTTCTTTGAACTGCTTGCTGGGCGATTCTTTTCTGGTTCTGCCGGAGGCGGGAGCCATGCGCGTGCCCAGTCCGGCCGCCGGAATAATGACAAACACCTTCATACGGGGCGATCAGTATAGTACAGGACCTTAGTCCGCAGCTCTATCGATGGGCAGCGGCGCGGTCTTCTTCCCTGGATCGGACGCCGGCCCGCTGGGAGCAGCCGCTGGGACGACAACCGGCGTGGGCGTAGATGCCTTCGAATCGTGGCGACTGGCCGCTCGCTCATCCCACTTGCCGAAAATCATTTTGCCGGCGGTGGTTTGCAGGACAGAAGTCACCGAGACGTCGATGGTCTTGCCAATCATTTTGCGTGCGTTGTCGACGACCACCATGGTGCCATCATCGAGGTAGGCGACTCCCTGGTTGTATTCCTTGCCTTCCTTCAGGATGAACACGCGCATGATTTCGCCGGGGAGGACGATCGGCTTGAGGGAATTGGCCAGTTCGTTGATGTTGAGCACGGCGACACCCTGAAGCTGCGCGACCTTGTTCAGGTTGAAGTCGTTGGTGATGATCTTGCCTTCGTAAACCTTGGCGAGTTCGATCAGCTTCATGTCGACTTCGCGAACGGTGGGGAAATCGTCTTCGATGATCTGGACGTTAAGGTGCGCCATCTTCTGAACGCGCTGCAGGATATCGAGGCCTCTGCGCCCGCGATTGCGCTTCATGGNNCGCAGCACAAACTCCGGCACCACCATCATCCCGTCGATGAACCCCGCCTCGGCGATATCGGCAATCCGCCCGTCGATGATGACGCTGGTATCGAGGATCTTGTAGCTCTTCTTGCCCGTCTTTTCGCCGCCGAAGATGCCGCCCAGAGCGGCGAGATTGAGCAGGTCGCCCTTATTGGAGCCGACCGCCAACCCGACATAGGCCATGATCAGCATGACCATGATCTGCAGAAAGCTCTGGGTCGGGCTGGCCGGGAGACTGTTGCGAATCACGAGCGCGAAAAAGTAGGCGCCGATAATGCCCAGGACGCTGCCGATGGCGGCGCCGATCAGGCGTTTGAGGCTCATCACTCGCAGTCGCCATTCGAACAGGATGATGGCGCAGCCGATCACCACGCCGACGCCGGCATCAAGATTGGAGGGCAGGTTAAACGGACGAATAAGAAAGCAGA
>PLHN01000215.1:0-4330 GCA_003139975.1 Acidobacteriaceae bacterium | reverse complement strand
AACCCAATGCTCGCGTTCTATTTCGGAGCTGTATTAATAAAGATAAAACGCGCTCCGTGCCCGGCCAGAAGCACCGGGCTCCCGAACAAGTACGGAGGCAAGTATATACCGTGTTGAAAAGGCGAGCCAGTGCCGGGATATAGCTGTGCCGGGATATAGGCCAAAGTAATTGCTCCAAGTGCCTGGTGGGCAATCACTTTTGCGGTGGAAAAGGGAGGATGCGAGTCTGGGCAAAGTTTGCTTGGGTGCCGTCGAAAGGCGCGAACCACGGGAACACAAGGGAACACCAAGGGATGCGAGTCAATTAATCGGAGTTTTCTCAGGATCCGGCACAGAAGCTCCTGGGAACCGACGCCCGGAGCTTCGGTTGCCGCGCAGACGTCACCTACGTCACTGCTTCCCACAGACGCGTCGGGCTACGTTAGACTGTCCGGTTGCCTGGAGATACCCTTATGAATTGGCCGGGACGCGTGGTCCTGCTCATTGTCGTCGTCGTTTCGTTGTCGCTGTTCCTGCGGAAGTTTCTTGCCGCGGTCCGAATCATATTGGCGGCGAAGCCCGATGTTGATTTTCGTCTAGCGCCCGTTGGCCCGCGCATCCGCAAAGTGCTTTGGGAAGTGGTGGCACAGGGACAGGTGATCGCGCAAAGGCCGTTGCCTGGTCTGGCCCACGCCTTGGTCTTTTGGGGCTTTTGCGTGTTCGCGCTGGTGACGGTCAACCACTTTGCGGAAGGATTCGGCTTAGGCTTCCTGTCGGATGGCGGCTTCTCGCGGTTCTATTTCGTGGTGGCCGGCGTGTTNNCTGATTTTCGCGTTGATGATCACGTACCTGGCCCGCTTCTGGGTGGCAGAAGGAAGCGCGGCGGGGTGGGCAGTGTGGTGGGCGCATACGCTCGTGCTCCTGCTTTTCCTGCCGCTGATTCCGAGTACGAAGCACATGCACCTGGTGCTCAGCCCGCTGACGGTGTTTCTCGAGCGCGACGGCTTCAGTAAGATTCCACCGCTGGTCGGTGACGAGGATTTCGGGCTCGACACGGGCCAGGACCTGACGCAGATTGCTGCCCTGCAGGCATTTACGTGCGTGGAATGCGGCCGTTGCACCGAACATTGTCCGGCTAACAACACCGGGAAAATTCTCAACCCCAAAGAAATTATTCTGGGCACGCGTCAGTATCTAAAAGAGTTTGGGCCGAAGAGCGCGGAGCCGCTGCTGGGGAAGCATCTTTCGATGGAGGCGGCGTTTCAGTGCACGACGTGCGGCGCTTGTGAGTTTCAGTGCCCGGTCGGCATCCAGCACTTGCCGCTGATCGTGGGATTGCGGCGCGGCGCGGTGAACACCGGCAAGTGGGAGAACAGCCACGGCGGCGAGCTGTTCGTGACTTTGGAACGTCAAGGGAATTCCCTTGGATTTCCGCCCTCCGATCGCGAGAAGTTCATCGAGAAAAGCGGCCTGCCGTACTTTGATGGGACACAGGACTACTGCCTGTGGATGGGCTGCCTGGGTTCGTTCGATCCGAATGGCCGGAAGATTCTGCTGGCTTTCGTCGAGGTGCTGCGTCACTTGAAGATCAGCTTCGGCGTGCTGCGACAGGAAAAGTGCAACGGCGATCCGGCGCGGCGGCTGGGCAACGACTATCTGTTCGGTGAGCTGGCGCAATCCAATCTGGAGCAGATTCGCGAAGCGGGAGTGAAGAAGATGGTTTCAATTTGCCCACATTGCGTGCGTACCGTAGGAGTGGACTGGAAGGAGCATGGCGGGGCGGTTGACATCGAACACCACAGCGAATTGATCGCCCGGTATCAGGATCGTTTGCCGCTGGATCGAGACCAGCAAAAGAGCATGGTATTTCATGACGCCTGTTATCTGGGACGGTATCGCGGCGTGTATGACGAGCCTCGCGATGTAATCGCCCGTTTCGGGCAAGTAGTGGATCCGCCGCGAGCGCGCGAACGCGGCTTCTGCTGCGGCGGTGGCGGAGGGCTGATGTTTCTGGGCGAAGAGTCTGGTAAACGCATGAACCTCGATCGCGCCGAGGAGTTGGTGGCGACGGGAGCGAGTGTGGTGGCCGCCGCTTGTCCGTTCTGCAATTCCATGCTGCGGGATGGCTTGGCTGCGGCTTCGCAGACGCCGCCGGAGTTGCTGGACGTGGCGCAGATTGCCGCGGCGGCGATTGCGAAGAAGGCGGATGGCGTCTAAAGACCCTGGGTACCGTGTTCGGACAGCCGAGGGCGGCTGTCCCTGCGTGTTTCTATGTGCCCCCGCGTTACCACTTTTTGAAGATTACAAATACCGCACCGACGATCAGGGTGAAGCCGACGTAGTAGTTCCACTTCAGCTCCTGGTGAAAGTAGAGGGTTGAGAAAACGGCAAATACGCTGAGCGTGATTACTTCCTGAATGGTCTTAAGTTGCGCGACCGTGAATTCGTACGAGCCGATGCGGTTGGCCGGGACTTGAAAACAATATTCCGCGAATGCAATCAGCCAGCTGATGACAATGACCTTGAAAAGCGGCGCTGAACGATACTTCAGGTGTCCGTACCAGGCGAAGGTCATGAAGATGTTGGAACAGGTCAGGAGCAGAATTGTTCTCATCCTTATTATGTTGCCAGATGAACTATTTTGTTGCCCAAGCAGATGACTTTGTCCAATATGCCTGCGTCAGAAGTGATGCAGGTGCGGATCTGGAAGCCAGGTCAGCTGCGCCCGATCTTTACGAGTACGAAAACGATCGCACAGACGACGAAGTCGACCAGCAGCCCCCAGTCTTCTATAAACAGCGAATGGCGCATGACGCGGGGAAACTGAGGCATGAGCAGGAAATAAATGGCGTTGCCGGCGAGCACGGCCACGAGCGCATTCAGGAAATTGCCGAATGTGGTGCGCTTGGCCATCGATTCTTTTCTGCCATCCATTTCTGCCCCCTGTCCGGCAACCGGCGGTTGAGTTCCTGCTAACATCCCTTGAGATGCTGGAACCGTCTACACCTGTGCAGTATGTGAAAGGCATAGGCCCGCGCCTGGCCGAGGTGCTCGCCGCTAAGGGCATCCAGACCGTGGACGACCTGCTTCATTATCTGCCCTTTCGCTACGAGGATCGCCTGAACCCCCGCTCGGTTGCCGAGTTGCGCGCCGGCGAAATGGCTACCGTCGTCGCCGAAGTGCGCAATTCCGGCTTGTTTCGGACGCGCCGCATGCCGATTTTTCAGCTCACGGTGGGCCAGGGCCGAAGCCGATTGAAGTGCCTCTGGTTTAACGCCACTTATTTGCAAGGCCGGTTTCAGCCCGGGCAAATGATCGCGCTCTACGGCAAAGTTGAAGCCGACCGCGATGGGCAGTTGCAGATCATGCAGCCGCAATTTGAAATTCTGGGAGACATCAACGAAGAGGGCGGCGCCGATGAAGCGGAGAAGAAGGCCGCCGCATCGCTCGAGATCGGACGAATTGTTCCCATCTACGAATCCGCCGGCCAGGGCAAGCTGACGCCGCGCTGGTTTCGGCGGATTATCCGCTTCGCCCTGGAGAATTTGAATCCCGATTTCCCCGATCCGATCCCGGCGGCCGTGCGGGCACATCTCAGCCTGGCATCTCCGCGTCAAGCTCTGTGGCAGGTGCATTGGCCGGAGGCCGGGGAAAGCTTTGCCGATCTGCAATCGTCGCGCACGCCGGCGCACATCCGGCTGATTTTCGACGAACTGTTCTTCATCGAACTGGGGCTGGAGTTGCGGCGCCGCGAGCAGAAAGCGCAAACCGGTATTGCGTTCCAGATCAACGATGCCGCGCGGCAGGCGATCAAGAAGATTCTGCCCTTTCATCCGACGGCGGCGCAGAAGCGCGTACTCAAGGAGATTGCGACCGACATGCAAACGCCTTACCCTATGCGGCGTTTGCTGCAGGGCGATGTCGGCTCGGGCAAAACGATTGTCGCTTTCGAGGCCGCGATCATCGCTATCGAAAACGGCTATCAGGTCGCGTTCATGGCGCCGACCGAGATTCTGGCGCAACAGCATTATTTTTCGGCACGGCAGATTCTGGAAAAGGCCGGTTACCGCATCGTGCTGCTCACCGGCTCGCTCGAGCTGGACCGAAAGCGCGACGTGCGGCGTCACATTGCGCAAGGCAACGCGCAGTTTGTGATCGGAACGCACGCGCTGATTCAGGATCGCGTGGAATTCGAAAACCTCGGCCTGGTTATCGTGGACGAGCAGCACCGCTTCGGCGTCATGCAGCGCTTCAAGCTGATGAAGAAGCCCCGCCCCGACGGAACCGAGGGGGCCGAACCGGACATGCTGGTGATGACCGCCACGCCCATTCCGCGCACCCTGGCGCTCTC
>PLHN01000014.1 GCA_003139975.1 Acidobacteriaceae bacterium | reverse complement strand
GTCGAGCGGAGGCGAGTTGCGGGTGTGCCCGGGAACGACGGTTTCGATCATTCCTTCGGCGAACCGGCACAACCTGTTACTGGGAATGAATGCAGGCGCGATTGAGACCCACCTCGAACTCGATGACACGACGGACATGGTCATGACGCCGGACTTCAGCATTACGCTCGAAGGACCGGGAGAATTTCACTTCGCCTTTAGCACCGACCGTCGTGGGGACACGTGCGTGCGCGCGCTGCCGGGAAACTCGGCTTCGGCGACGGCGACCGAACTACTGGGCGATCGCAGCTATCCGATCAAGGCGACGGATCAGCTGGTGTTTCGCGGCGGACGGCTGGATCGCGTGGATATGAACGTGCCGCTCGAATGCGGATGCCCTCCGCCGCGGCAGAATGTTGAGCGGGCAGCGAACGGAGTGCCCGTGGAAGGCGCGACGGCGAGCGAGACGCGACCGGCGGCGAGCACGGATTCAATGCCGGCAACCAGCGCACCAGCGCCAGAAGGCATCGCGAGATCGGGAGCTCCGGCGGGCAATACTGCGGTCGCTGACTCTCGGCCTGCGGGAGAAATGCATGTGCAGGTGAGTGCGCCGCTCGTGTTCCATGCATCGGGCCCTCCGCCAGCGCCGGTTGAGGATGTGCGTGCGGCGCCGGTAGAGACGCAGCCGGTAGCAAACGCGAGCACGGCTCCAACCAGCCGGGCAGTGAAGGCGCCCGCGACGCCCGCGGGGCTTACTCTGGATCTTGAGACGCAGCACCGGGGATTCTTCCGTAAGGTCGGAGGATGGTTCGCGAGGGTGTTTCATTCCGGAAGTTAGAGCGACCTCAGCGGCTATAAAGCTGGCACTCCGATGCAAAACGTATCGCAGCGCTGAAGTGTGTGCCACCAGCGGCGCGCCCTCCCAGAGCTGAGGATCTGAGAACCTTGAGTTATCTTACTGGTTTTCGGCCAGGGCTTGGCGGATGCGCTGCCAGGTTGTCTCCAGCGCTTCCGGGAGGACGCGGGTTTCTCCGATTACACTGGCGAAATTGGCGTCCGCCACCCAGCGCGGCAGGATGTGCATGTGAATGTGTCCGGCGACGCCCGCGCCCGCGGCTTTGCCGATGTTCATGCCTAGATTGATGCCATCGGGACGATAGAGCGAGCGCAGAACTACTTCCATGCGCTGGGTGAGCGTCATCATTTCGTCGGCTGCGAGTGCGGGGAGCTTTTGCAGTTCGTCGAGATGAGCATAGGGGACGATCATCACGTGACCGTTGGTGTAGGGGTACGTATTAAGAATGATGTAGCAGCCGGTTCCGCGATAGACAATGCGTGCCTTCTCGTCAGTTTGCTTGGGCGCATCGCAAAAAATGCAACCCGGCGTGCGGTCGGCGCCGGTCACGTAGGCATAGCGCCATGGAGTCCAGAGGTAATCCATGGGGGCGAGGGTAGCAGAAACTTGCTCGAGCCGCGAGATTCGAGCCCCGTGCAAAGCCGGACAGCGCGGAACTGCGAATTCTGGGGAGGACAGGTTGCTCGAAGCTCGTGGTTCGATGCTCGCAGCTCCCGTCAGTGTGACAGCTCTGTAAATTCTTCCGCTAGCGGCGGTTGGAGGGTTTGACCTATTGGGGGACGGTTGCTATAGTCGAAGAGTCCCTATTTGGACGCGGGTTCGATTTCGACGTTCCGGCAGCTGGGATTGTAACTAGGGTCGTCCGCCAGGACGGCCTCAACGCAACCTGAAGACCACGCCAGCAGTCCGCTACACAAGCGTCCCGCATTCGTCACGCATTTCGCGTGGCACCGAGGCTATGACTTTGTTCGACGATACAACCAGCCACACTGATTCTTCCACTCAAACCATGACTCCTGAACATGACACGCATTCCGGCGGTTCGGCCGTGATCGACGCGCCCGAGCCCACACCCACTTCGCCTGCGGAAGCGCAAGCTTTCGCCCCTGACGCTCCGGCTCAAGAAGTCCCGGCACACGATTCTCCGGCCAGTGAGACTCCAGCCCACAAAGTGCAGGCGGAGAGTGCTCCCAGCCATGAGACGGAAAGCCCGGCGGCCGATACCGCAGCTTCAGCCGCGAGTGACGACTTTGCGGCGGCGCTGGAAAACTTCACGACCGAGACCGAGGAGGCGGTCGGCGACGATCACGTGATCAAAGGCACGGTGGTTAAGCTGACTCCGACGCAGGTCGTGGTCGACATCGGAGCGAAGTTGGAGGGGATGGTCGCCATCGCCGAAGTGCTCGATCACGAAGGACAGCCGCGCTTCCAGCCCGGCGATGAAATCGACGTGATGCGCGACAAGGGCGAGGTGGAAGAGGGCTATCTCAAGCTCTCGCACCAGAAGGCGCAGCGGCTGCGGGCATGGGACGACATTGAGCACGCCTACAACGAGAAGAAGCCGATCAAGGGCGTGGTGGTGGAGCGCATCAAGGGCGGCTTGACCGTTGAGATCAACGGCGCCCGCGCGTTCCTGCCGGGATCGCAAGTGGACTTGCGGCCGATTCGCAATCTGGATGGCATGAAGGGNNAACAAGAAGCGCGGCAACATCGTGGTTTCTCGCAAGCATTTGCTGGAAGAAGAGCAGAACGAGAAGCGCGGCAAGACGCTTGAGCACCTGGAAGAAGGCACAGCGCTGACCGGTGTGGTTAAGAACCTGACGGAGTACGGCGCGTTTGTGGATCTGGGCGGGATCGATGGGCTGTTGCACATCACCGATATGTCGTGGGGGCGGCTGACGCACCCGCGCGACCTGGTCAACGTTGGCGACCAGATTCAGGTCAAGGTGCTGAAGTACGACAAAGACAAGCAACGCGTCTCGCTGGGCTTCAAGCAGTTGACGCCCGCCCCGTGGCTGGACGCAACGGAGCGCTACCCGGTGGGCGCGCACGTCAAGGGCCGAGTTCTTTCGGTTACCGACTACGGCGCGTTCGTCGAGCTGGAACAGGGCATCG
>PLHN01000329.1 GCA_003139975.1 Acidobacteriaceae bacterium | reverse complement strand
CGGTAGGAATCGCGCACCTTGTCGCGGAAGACTTTAGTCGCATAGATGATCAGCGGAAGGACGGCAAACGTCACGAGCGCCAGCTTCCAGTTCATGTTCAGCATGATGGCGAGGATGAAAGTGAGGACGAAGACGTCCTCGAAGATCGAGACCACGCCGGCGGTGAACATCTCGTTGAGGGCGTCGACGTCGGTGGTAACGCGCGTGACCAGGCGGCCGACGGGATTCTTGTCGAAGAAGGCGACGTGCATGTGCTGCAGGTGGCGAAAGATCTGGCTGCGCAGGTCGAACATCACCTTCTGGCCGGTCCACTGCATCAGGTAGGTCTGGACGAATTCGAGGGCGAAGGTAAGAACCAGCAGGCCGATGTAGAGGCCGCCAATCTGGGCGATGCCGGTCATCGGCGAACTGCTCAGGCGGTCGCCGATCCAGGAGTGCGCGTTGGGCGATTTGGTGAGGTACTTGTCGATGGCGGTCTTGGTGAGGAGCGGCCCGAGCACGTCGGCAAATGACTTCAGAACAATGGCCGCCAAGGCGACGATCACGTGCCATTTGTAGGGATAGAGGTAGCGCAGCAGCCGCCGCATAAGCCGGCCATCATACGCTTTGCCTATTATCTCTTCTTCCTGGGCCATTTGTTCGCCGAGAACCGCGCTGACGAGTAAAGACTACCTTAAATAGATAGCGAAACGACCGCGGAGGATGGAAAAGTTGGGCGTCTCGGTACCCAGGCTTGAATCTTGCCTAAGATGCTCCTGAACAGAACGATGTGACTGCCGTCACCGCGCCCCGTGCGGTGTTTGCCTACATTCACCGTATCCGTCTGACGACGATCTGACGGCGAAAGGAGATGCCATGGCCGCATCCGAGAAGCTGCAAGACCAAAGCACAAAGCAAACCAAAGACGAGCGTGGGACGTGGTTCCAGGGGGCTTCCTCGGAATGCACAGACGCGCTCCGGCCGAGCGTGGCGCCGTGGCGCTTGGTGCTGCTGGGAGCGCCGGGCGTAGGCAAGGGCACGCAGGCGTATCTGCTGAATCAGCGACTGAAGGCCTGCCATCTCTCCACCGGCGACCTGTTTCGGGCGGCTTCGAAGCAAAGCGAGTGCGAACTGAGTCCGGCGATGAAGTCCGCGATGGACCACATGCGCCGCGGCGAGCTGGTGCCCGATGCAACCGTGTGGGAAATGGTGCGCGAGCGCGCGGCCTGCATCCGCTGCTCGGGAGGATTCGTGCTGGACGGATTTCCGCGCACGCTGGGTCAGGCCGAGTCGCTCAAAGAGCTCATGGCAAGCGAGGAGATTCGGCTTACCGCGGTTGTGAACTACGAACTGCCGCTGGCGGAAATCGTGGCGCGGCTGAGCGGCCGACGCACTTGCGAAAAGTGCAAGGCCGTATTCCACATTACAGGCCAACCGCCGAAGGTTGAGGGTGTGTGTGACCGCTGTGGAGGAAAACTATTTCAGCGGGAGGACGATCGTCCGGAGTCGATTAAAGTGCGCATGGCGGCCTATGAGAGCAGTACGGCGCCGCTGATCAAGTTCTACCAGTCGCTTGGTTTACTGCTATCCGTGGCTGCAACGGGAACGCCCGACGAAATCTGCGCCCACACGATCTCGGCGCTGGTGGCGCGCACTGGAGTGGCGGCCCCTGTTTAGGGTTTGATTGGGGAGCGTGGCCGAGTAGTACTCTTCGGGCGCTTTCTGCCTGGAGCCGGGCTGGGATGCACGGTGTCGCTCAGGCTTTTCGGTGTCTCTCCGGTTTCGGAGGGCGAGTTGGTTTCGTCCTGGGTCTTGCCGCAAGCTGGGCAAACGACTTCGGCGTTGTGCCGCTCCATCTGATGAAGGAAAGTTGAAAGAGTTTGACCGCAATGTTGGCACAGGGCTTCGAGATTTTCGTCGCTCATTTTCTTCTGTTGTAACTCCTATTCGTCATTCTAAGCGAGGCCTGCGATCGCAGTGCGCGCGGTCGCCCATACAATATGTGCAGCGTGTCTCTGGGCCTCTACATCTCGGTGCCGTTCTGCCGGACCAAATGCAGCTACTGCAACTTTGCTTCAGACGTGTTCTCGAAGTCCGCGTATGAGAATTACGTTGCCCGCGTGATTGAGGATATCGGCCGCTCGCACGAAACGGCGTCGGAACTTGGATGCACACTGGATGAGAACGTCGACTCGATTTATCTGGGCGGAGGGACGCCATCTATTCTTGCTGGCGGGCAACTGCTGCGCATCTTCAACGCCGTGCGCGAGGAATTTGCCGTGGCGCGCGATGCCGAGATTACGGTTGAGTGCGCGCCCGGGACATTGACTTCAGCTCTCATCGAGACCTTGCAGCAATGCGGTGTGAATCGCGTGAGCCTGGGAGTGCAGTCATTTGTCGACCAGGAGGCGCAAGCCGTTGGCCGGCTGCACAAGCGCTCGACGGTGATCGAGGAAGTTGCGCGGTTGCGCGCGGCCGGGATCGACCGCATCAACGTTGACCTGATTGCCGGACTGCCGCACCAGACGGCGGAGAGTTGGACTTACTCATTGGCGGACACGGTTGCGCTGGGCGCGCCGCATGCCAGTGTTTACATGTTGGAGGTGGATGAAGACTCGCGCCTGGGCCGGGAACTTATTGCCGGGGGCACGCGTTACCATGCGCACTTTGTGCCCGACGATGAGGCGACGGCAGATTTCTATCTGCAGGCGTGCGAGACGCTCAATGCGGCGGGAGTCGAGCAGTATGAGATATCGAATTTCGCGCGGGCGGGGGCTCAGTCGCGACATAACCTGAAGTATTGGACGCGGCGGCCGTATCTGGGTTTTGGGGTAGATGCGCACTCAATGCTGCCGGCGGCAGTGCCCTCAGCGGCTAAAGCCGCAGATCGAAAGGTGGGCCATATCGCAGCGCTGAAGCGCTGCGCCACCCAAAAGCAGGCTCCCGAGGCGGTGCGGGTTGCGACGCCCGAGTCGCTTGATGGCTATATGAACCGAGCTGCGAACACGGTCACTGTGGTTACCGCAGGCGCGGCGATTGAAGAGAGTTTCTTCCTCGGGCTCCGGCTGAATCGGGGCGTCGATCTGGAGCGGCTCCGCGCGGAATTCACCCCCGATGCTATTGCGCCGTTTGAGCCCGCGATTGAGGAATGTGAACGCGAAGAGCTGATTGCGAGGGAAGGTACAACGGTACGGCTCACCGGCCGCGGCCGGTTGTTATCGAATGAAGTGTTCGCGAGATTTCTCGGCGAAACGAAAGCAGCTGAAACGACAACAGAGAAAGTAAAAGTGGGAACCGGCCACGTGAATCCACGTTAGTTGGCCGATTAATGCCGTTCGGCGTATGGCCTATCCGGTCCCCACCATGTCAGACTTCGGTAGCGCAACTTGCCAGATGCAGGGCTCGTAGGGCAAGGCTTCAAGGCCAGCCTCCCCTGATTCGGCCCAGGCAACGAGGAATTGCGCGCGCTGTGAACCATGCTGCACATCCAGGAGGTCGCCGGCGCGAATCTTGGCATGTACCCCCAACAGCATGGCGCCGCTCAAGCTCACGTTTTTTACCCGCACGACCTCCGCGAACGGGTGTGCCATCCGGTCAACCCCCCAGATGCGCACTGGAAATTCGACCCTGAGCCGCGGCTCTTTGCGCCGGTCCATGCTTAATTAATCCAACGCGATCATAGGACGAGATGCGTTGGCGCGAAAGATCGCGTTGGTTATTTCCAGGTGGTTACTGGCGGGGACTTGCCTAATTCTTCCACGCGCACGAGCCGGGGCCGTCAGGGCTGCCGCACGATCCGCAGGGACCAGACGGCAGGGACGGACCGGCGCTGCCCTTCGCCGAGACCGCGAATACGGAGAGCTTGGGGTCGAGTCTCTTGCTTTCGCACTTCGGGCAAGCGGCTTTTTCTTTGCCGTAGACGAGAGTTTCGAATTGGTGCTGGCATTCCTTGCAGACGTACTCGAAGATGGGCATGAAGCAACTCCGTGAGAAGATCTGTATCCATTTAAAATCAGGACGTGGGTATTCCGCAATCACCTGAAAAACCAGCACCCTTCGTGCCGCGGCGTTTTTTGCGGGGCGGCCACTTGCAGACCGTGGCCAGCTTTCTGATCCAGCGCCGGTTGAGGCTGCCCGAGCCAGAGGAGCGGTTCGTTGAAGTGGCCCCGGGCGTGCGCGTGCTATGCCACTGCCATTGGCAAGCCGACCGGACGAAAGCGCTGACGGTCATCGTGGTTCACGGGCTGGAAGGGTCGAGCGATTCGCAGTATGCGCGCGGCATTGCGGAGAAGGGCCTGGCGGCGGGTATGAACGTGATCCGCTACAACCAGCGCAATTGCGGCGGAACGGAGGCGCTTGCGCCGGTGCTTTACCACTCGGGATTGTCGGGCGATGTGGCAGCGGTGGCACGGAACTTGATCTCGCGGGATGGCATTTCGCGGCTGGCGCTGGCGGGATTTTCGATGGGCGGAAATCTAGTGTTAAAGCTGGCGGGAGAGTGGGGAACGCAGGGGCCGCCGGAGTTTCGGGCGGTGGCGGCGTGCTGTCCGGCGCTGGATCTGGCGGTGTCGGCGGATGCTTTGCACGAGCCGGCGAACCGGATTTACGAGACCTACTTCTTGTGGGCCTTGCGGCGCAGGATGCTCCACAAGGCGAAGCTGTTCCCTGATCACTTTGACCCTACGCGGCTGCGCGGCATTCGCAGCTTGCGTGAGTTTGACGACAAGGTTACGGCCTACTATTGCGGCTTCACCGGTGTCGACGATTACTATGACCGGGCATCGGCGGCGCACGTGGTGGCGCAGATCGCCGTTCCCACGCTGGTTTTGCATTCGGCGAACGACCCTTTTATCCGGATTACTCCGGAGACTCGGCGGAAGATTTTGGCCAACCCTAACATCACGTTTGTTGAACCCGAGGATGGTGGGCACTGCGCGTTTATCGGGGCGCGAAACGGCGTGAGGGGGGATGATGCTGGCCGGGACGACGGTTACTGGGCCGAGAACACGATGCTGAACTTTCTGCGCAGATTCTGATGGCGGCGACCACTGCCGGATGGCGATGACTTCTGATGGATGCCGATTTCTCGATCGAGTTGGGCCGCGAAGATCCGGTGCTGGATTTTCCCTGGACGGATCCTGCAGGGAAGCTGGCCTATTTCGATTTGAAGCGGCAGCCGGAGTTGATCGCGAAGGTCGAGGAGGCAGAGAAGTTTGCCGAGTTAGCGGAATTTCTGCGTCGAGTGAACTCCGCACGCAGCGTGGTTGAGAGCGCCAAGTGCGATGTATGGGCAACGGAAGAGCTGAGTGCGGAGGAAGAGATTTTTAATGCGTCGCACAAATTTGCCAGCTACGTTGATCTGGTTTTTTCAGATATTGAGCAGCGTCGATCTCTGCCGTTCCACGAAGGCTTTGCCCGGAGGCTGACTGAGTTGCTGCGGCGCGCACCGGAGATCGGCGCAGCGGTCGAAGTGTGCGTGCGGCGATGTTTTTTCGGCGAAGCGGGAGAAATGCCCGAAGGGTTCTATTTCACGTTGTATATAAATGGCTACGGGAACGACGCATCGGCTGCGCGGAAGAACTGGGCGATTGGGGTGAAGTTAGTGGAGACTGCGATCGTGCAGTTGTCTGCGATAAGGCGCTCGGAAGTATAAGTGGAATCGCTAACCAACCTGGATCGCGACAAGGAGACCAAGCTTTTTCAGCGTGTGGAAGGCAAGGAAAGCACAGATGGCACCTGTTATGGCGGCTACCGGCGTTACGTACCTTAAGAACTCGCGACTGTTTGGGCCAAAGATGCGCGTCGTGAGCGGGACGATTGCGCCGAGTAGGGCACCAAGCAAAAGTGCTTCGAGTAAGAGTCGTCTGGCAGGGGATCTCTTGGAGCGAAAACGAATCCAGAGCGCGCCGATTGCTCCAAATGAGATTCCGGGGGCGCCGACGAACATAATCGCGAACGGCCATGTCATGACAAAGACGTATAACGCCGCCCACACCTCACGGAATGACGATGTTTCCCTAAAGACAAGTACAAGAAGAGGCAATGCCGGCCCCAAGATTCCGCAGATGAGTGCACCTACTAAGGCTGTGTACAGCCGCGCCAGTGATCTACGTCTGTTGGAAACATCACTCGGATTAGTGGCAATCATCGGTTAGAGATGCCTACGGGGTTAGTTTATCCCCGCTGCGGTCTTTGCTTCTCGCAGTAAGTCTTCGGGTCTCCAGTCGTTGCCGTGGTACCAGCGGTAGAGCTTCCCGTTGCCGTCGATGATCACCGTGCTCAGCGAGTGCGTGATTTGGCCTTTGTCTTTTCCTTCATTTTCCTTCCACACGGAAAGCGCGAAAAAGTGCGCGATGGTGTCGAGATCTTTTGACTGCGGAGCCAAGAACTCCCAATGCTTAAACAGTTCGTCTGCGGGGACTGAAGTTGTGGTGAGCGCGTAGTGGCGGAGTACGGTGGGCGTATCAAAGTCCGGGTCGAACGTCACGCTGAGCAAATGGGTGCGAGCGTAAGCGGTCGGATCCTGCTTCAGAGTTTTTTCGATCTCGCGGAAGTTGTTCATCATCAGCGGGCAAAAGTCGGGCATCGGGCAACGCGTATAGATAAACGTCAAAAGCACGACCTTGCCTTTGTATTGGGCGAGGTGGACGCGTTTGCCATCCTGGTTAGTGAAAGCGAAATCCGGAACGGGCGTGCCTTCGGCGGGAATCTGCAATTCGCTATGCGGTTGTGCGTCGGCGGGAGGCTGCGCGGTCACCTGGACTTCTTCGAGCCACGATTCAGTGTCGGTGACGACTAAAGTTGCTTTGATTCGCTGGCCGGCCTGAACGCGATCCACCATGGCTGGGTCTTTGACGGCAAAAGGCATGGTCATGGCGGTCATGAAATTGGGAATGTCATCGTTGCGGACGATCAATTGGTGGGCCGCACGATCAATGGCGATGATCTCGCCCGTCATCGAATAGCGGCGCTGCGCGTTAGGGCGATGACAGGCGGCTAGAAACGCAAGAGCCGATATCAGGACGACAACGGATGTGTGCGAAATGTGCGATCTGCGTGGACTGGGACCGTTTGCCTGCATGCAGTTTTTTCTCCGGGAATTATTCCATCATGATTTGACGGGCGCTGAAAGGTCGCCTGTCACAAAGGAGGCATTCGACGATCGCACCGATGTCATGCCGTCCAACGTTACCCTGCCGGCTGCGAGATTCGGGCGCGCAGCGAAACGCGTAGCGCGTTCCAGTCGACGCGCGTGCGAAGCATGGACAGGATCAGCATGGAGACGCAAATCTCAAGCAGGCCTCTCGTCGCGGTGGCAACGCCAACGGCGCGTTTGGGAAGGATCGAAAAGCGTCCATATACGAATTCGATATGCACCCAGTAGACAAGCAGGGAAGCCTGGCCGAGTTGAATGAACGGGCTGAAACCCCAGACACTGGAACCGCGGGTGGCGAGGCCCCAGCGGCACCAGGCGTAGGTGAGGAAAGCGATCAGAAGAAGCATGCCGACGCGCATCATGAAGAAGTTGGGACTGGTGTGCCAGTAGTCGTATGTGGAGTAGAGCTGTAGCGAAGAGTGGTCGAGTTGGTAGGCGATCAAAATGGCCGCCGCGCCCACGGCTGCCAAGTACGCGAGGGCCTGCGCTGTGCGGTCGCGCGCCCAATCGCTGAAGAGAACTGCGCCGACGGCCAGGCCGGCGAAGGCGAAACCGCTCCAGGGAAAAATGCAGAACAGCCAGGGCTGAGGAGAGCCGAGGTTGTGGCATCCGTCGATGTAGGACTCGATTTGCCACGGGAGCCATGTTGGTCGCCAGGTGGTATATAGCGGTGGCGTCACCAGAGCAATCAGCACGACGACGCCGAGCGCGGCTGTGGCGATTGTGGCGACCGGCATGGCGGCGGTTGAAGCCGGACACGGCCCACGTGCGGGATCGACGGCGAGGCCCGGGGTCCGCAGTCGGAGGGCTCTAATTTGCAGAACCAGACCGCAGAGCAATGCCATCATGATCATCGACAGGCCGATGATGTTGAGGACATCGACGCGGAAAAGATCGGTCCACGGCGCCCAGCCCCAGGCGATGAGATATTCCTGCAGGCGAAAGAGCAGGCCGAAGCCGACGATTTCAGCGCCGCGGCGGACCATGGCGCGGGTAATCTGACCGGGCGTAGCATTTTTCCGAACCAGTTTGCTGGTCACCAGCGCGAAGGAGACTCCGGCTAGAAAAAGGAAGAGCGGCGCGGGCAGCGTCCCGAGGCGTTGCGAATCTTTGATGAACAGACCGTGGCGCGCATCGCCGCCGAGCCATGAATCGTAGCAGTGCGTTTGAAACATGAGCACGCAGGCGAGGCCACGCATCCAATCAATCCAGGCGAGACGGGAAGAGGAGGCCGAGGTCACGGGCGAAAGTGTAACGTGCGGTNNATATCGGCGTTGTCGTTTCCAGCCTGCTGCTGGCCGCCTTTTTTCCCAGCGGGGCTTTCGCCAAGGACGAGCCCAAGTGGATTGAGGTGCACACCGCGCATTTTTCCGTGCTGACGGATGGGGGAGAGAAGCGTGGGCGGGAAGTGGCGCTACGGATGGAACAGATGCGGGCGGTTTTCGGGCAACTGCTGATGAAGGATAAGTTGAAGATGCCCGTTCCTATAACGGTGATCGCCTTCAAGAGCGATAAGCGGTACGGCGAAGTGGCTCCGGCAAAACAGAGCATGGCGGGCGGTTTCTACGTTCCTGGTTATGATCGCGTCTACATCGGGCTAAATCTGTTTGAAATCGAGCCTTGGCGCGCGATCGCGCATTCGCTGGGACATTATTTTCTGAACTACAACTATCCGCCCGCGCAGGGCTGGTTCGATGAAGGGATGGCGGAATATTTCGGGGCAGTCGAGATCGGCAAGGAAGTCAACATTGGAGGAGATCCCGAACTCGCCCCGGAATGGCATGAAGACATTTTCGACAACGTGATGCGGGACCCGAAGACACCGCAATCGCTGACGCAGTTAGTGAGTTCGCCGGTGTGGATCGGGATGGTGGATCTGTTCACGATGAAGCATGACGGTTCAGGCCTGCGTGAAGGTTCGCATCACACACTCTATTACGCGCAATCGTGGATGGTGGTGCACTACCTGATCAACAAAAAGAAGATGCCGGAGGTCGGGACTTATTTCGATCTCGTGTTGAATCAGAAAATGCCGGTCGATAAGGCGATGGTGCAGGCGTTTGACTTGTCGCCAACGCAGATGGAAGACGCGGCCAGGACGTATTTCAATTCGCTTGCCAACTTAGGCCTTGCGCTCGATCAGTCCAAGAGACCGACCGTCGATCCGATGGAGGTTGCGCAGCCCTATCATTTTCCGGTACCGATCACGAGCGACGATCTTGCTGTAGCCGTCAATCCGTTGGCAGAGGCAGACGCGAAAGCCACGATCGACGATATGATGGCGCGCGTTCCGGAGCATCGGGATCAGGCGCTGCGCGATCTGCAGGCTCTGACGGCGGACCCGAAAGACAACGAGGCGGCGCATCGCGGATTGGCCCGGGATCATATCCAGCACAAGCTTTTTGACGCGGCGTCGGACGATCTGGGCAAGGCGGGAGAGCTGAATGCGCGCGATCCCTGGATTTGGTACTACCGTTCGGTGGTGAAGTATCGTGCGGCGCAGGCAGCGCAGCAAGAGATGCAGGGGTTGGCCAACATGATGCAGGATCTGCGAGCAGTGGTGGATTGGTATCCGGAGATGGCCGACGCCTATAACATGCTGGGAATGGCGCGGGTGGGAGGCGGCGGAATCAAATCTGCCCTGGAGGCGCAGAGCGAGGCAATCGCTCTGGCACCACGAAACCTGGAGTATCAATTCAATCTTGGGCAAATCTACGTCGCCGCCAAGAAATGGGATCAGGCGCGGGAGTTATTTACCCGTTTGAAGGAGGGACCGGATCGGCAAGCGGCATCGGCGGCGAAGAAAGAACTGGATGACCTTCCCACGCTCGAGAAGTACGGGATTCGTTCACAACAAACTGCAAAAGCAGACGCGCCTGCCAGCGGGGCGGAAAATGCGTCCGACGGTGAGGATACCGGCTCTGCTGCCTCGAAGCCGGCGGCGCCCAAGCCCGGCAGCACTGGCCCCGTCGAAAATTTGAAAGGGAAAATCGTTCAGAGCGATTGCTCAAAACCTCCTGACGTATTGATCACGATTATTAGCGGCATGACCTCGTACACGATGCACGCCTCCGACTACAAAACGCTGCTGGTGATTGGCGAAGATCAGTTTTCTTGCGACTGGAAAAACCGGCCGGCATCGGTGAATTACCGCGCGACGGGCAAGCACACTGGCGAAGTAGTATCGATTGAATTGCGTTAGCGTCGGCGCTGCCACTACATTGCATCTACGCAAGTGTGCGAAGATGGAGCCGGGTGGGGAAGGTATGGAAAATCCTCTCAAATTGAAGCGCATTCACCACGTTGAATTCTTCGTTGGCAACGCGAAGCAGGCGGCTTTTTATTACCGCAAGGGCTTCGGATTCTCGCAGGTTGCTTACAGCGGACTGGAAACCGGGCAGCGCCAGCGCACTTCGTACGCGTTGAGCCAAGGCAAGGCGAATTTTGTGCTGACGACGCCGCTCACTGCGGACGATCCGGCTGCTGAGCACATTCGAAAGCATGGCGACGGTGTGCGGGATATTGCGATGGAAGTCGCTGACGCCGATGAAGCATTCGCTGAAGCCGTGCGGCGCGGAGCAAAGCCGGCGGCGGAACCGCACGACGCAAGTGACGAGCACGGCACCATCCGGCGCGCCGCTGTTCATACTTACGGCGACACAATTCATTCGCTGATCTCGTATAAAGATTACAAGGGACCGTTTCTGCCCGGCTTTGTGGCGACTCCCGTAGCCGGCGATGACTGCGGGATCCTGCGCATTGACCACATCGTCGGGAACGTGGAACTGGGGCAAATGCAGCACTGGGCGGAATATTACGCAGGCGTGTTCGGGTTCCATCGTTACATTACATTTGACGACAAGGACATTTCTACCGACTACAGCGCCTTGATGAGCATCGTGATGTCAGACGACTCGTATTCGGTGAAGTTTCCGATCAATGAACCGGCGGTGGCGCGCAACAAGAGCCAGATCCAGGAGTATTTGGAAGCCTACGGGGGGCCGGGGGCGCAGCACATCGCGCTGCAATGCAAGGATGTGTTGTTTACGGTGAACAAGCTGCAGGGCAACGGACTCGAATTCTTGCGCGTGCCTGACACTTACTACGAAGTTCTGCCTACGCGCGTGGGACCGCTTGAAGAACCGATCGGCACGCTGCGGTCACTCGGTATACTTGTGGACCGCGACGAGGAAGGCTACCTGCTGCAGATTTTCTCGAAGCCGGTGGAGGATCGGCCGACCGTATTTTTCGAGATCATTCAGCGCAAAGGGAGCCGCGGGTTCGGGAAAGGCAACTTCAAGGCCTTATTCGAGTCGATCGAACTGGAGCAGGCGCGGCGAGGGAATCTTTAGACGATGGCCAGCACAAAGGCAGCAAAGCCGGGAACGAATACACACAAGGCGACGAAGTTCGGCTACCAGTCGGGGTTCGGCAACGAGTTCGCCAGCGAGGCCGTTGCCGGTACTCTGCCGCGCGGACAGAACTCACCGCAGAAGGTTGCCCATGGTTTATACGCCGAGCAGTTGAGTGGGACTCCATTCACCGCGCCACGGGTAGCCAATCGCCGAACATGGCTGTATCGCATCCGGCCTTCGGTGGCGCATAAGCCATTTGAACCCATCGAGCCGGGCAAACTGCGCAGCGCGCCGTTTGACGAGGTGCCCGCGCCGCCAAACCAGTTGCGCTGGGCTCCAATTCCAATTCCATCGGAACGAACCGATTTTGTGGACGGCATGACCACGATGGCCGGCAACGGCAACACGCACACGCACTCGGGCGTTGGAATTCACGTCTATGTGGCGAATGCGTCGATGACGGATCGTTTTTTCTACAACGCAGATGGCGAGATGCTGATCGTGCCGCAGATGGGGCGTTTATTGCTGCGCACGGAGATGGGGATTCTCGAAGCCGCGCCCGGCGAGATTGCGGTGATTCAGCGGGGGATTCGCTTTCGAGTCGAACTGCTCGATAAGGCGGCGCGCGGATACATTTGTGAGAACTACGGCGCGTTGCTACGGTTGCCCGATCTCGGCCCAATTGGGGCCAACGGACTGGCGAATCCGCGCGACTTTCTCGCTCCGGTGGCCGCGTTTGAAGATCGTGACGGCGATTACCGGATTGTGGCCAAGTTTCAAGATCGCCTCTGGCAAGCGGCGATCGATCATTCGCCGTTGAACGTGGTTGCCTGGCACGGGAATTATGTTCCCTATAAATACGATCTGGCCAGTTTCAATTGCATCAACACCGTGAGCTTCGACCATCCCGACCCTTCGATCTATACGGTGCTGACCGCGCCATCGGAGATTGCGGGCACGGCCAATCTGGATTTCGTGATTTTTCCGCCGCGCTGGATGGTGGCCGAGCATACCTTCCGCCCACCGTGGTTTCATCGCAATTTTATGAGCGAGTTCATGGGGCTGATTTACGGCGAGTACGATGCCAAGGCGGAAGGCTTCGTGCCGGGTGGCGCGAGCCTGCACAATTGCATGGCCGGCCACGGTCCCGACACCGAGACATTCGAAAAGGCCAGTAACGCCGAACTGAAGCCGGTTGTCATCAAAGACACGCTGGCATTCATGTTCGAAACACGTTTTGTGTGCCGGCCGACCCGCTTCGCGCTGGAGACTTCTGAACTCGATCGTCAATATTTCGAGTGCTGGCAGGGGCTGCGGAAGAAGTTCGATGGAGCTGAAGGGTAGCTGGATGGAGGTCAAGTCGCAGGAGACGACGGGAAGTCCGGTAAGCGCGACGAAGTCGGTCGCAGGATTGCTGCGAAATCTGATCGACTACGCCGGACTATTCCCTCCTGCGTCGCTGGGGATGGC
>PLHN01000026.1 GCA_003139975.1 Acidobacteriaceae bacterium | reverse complement strand
TCATGAGCGAGGGCAACTACAACGTGGTGCTGTGCGAGCGGGGCGTGCGCACGTTTGTGGATCACACGCGCAATACGCTTGACCTGAGCGTTATTCCCGCCGTGCAGCGACTGAGCCATTTGCCCATCATCGCGGACCCAAGCCACGGAACGGGGAAGCGCGACAAAGTTACTCCACTGGCACGCGCGGCCGTTGCGGTTGGAGCCGATGGGTTGATCGTTGAAGTGCATCACGATCCTGACAAAGCGCTCTCCGATGGCATGCAGTCGCTCTATCCCGACCAGTTCGACGCACTGATGGAGCAGGTGCGGCTGATCGGGGCGGTGCTGGGACGGAATGTCGCGGAGGTCGGAAGGCGGCTTCCGACGGCGGTTTCCAAATAGTTGGATACCTACTGGAAGTTGCGAGCGTGAGGACTATCCGGCAACTGCTAGAATTCCTAGTTCTTCAACTCTGACCAAAGCCAGGCTACTCTCGTTGCGCAAACTTCTACTTATTGCCGTGTGTGTTCCACTCGCGCTTGCTGGGGGATGGTATTACTTCCACGAGCGCGCCTTGCCCGCTTATGGGCCGCTTTACCGCGAATACGCCTACATCACCAACGGCAAAAGCAACAACGTTACTGTCATCGACCTGCGCACGTTTTCGCCGGTGCGGACGCTGACGGTGGGCGCGGAACCTACGGGCGCGGCCGCGAATCCGAGGCGCAACGAGGTATATGTCGTCAATACAGGCTCGGCGAACGTAAGCGTGATCGATGCCGAGCAGAACAAAGTCGTGGCCACGCTTGGCGTGGGCGGGCGTCCTTACTTTATTGATGTCTCTCCCGACGGGCATCGTGCGTGGGTTGCGAATTCCGGATCGAATAGCGTTTCGGTGATTGATCTTGACCGCCGCGTGGTTGCCGCTACTTTGCATGTCGGTGGAAGCCCTGGACTGGCGCGGGTTTCGCCGGATGGTTCCACGGTTGTGGTCAGCAATCGTGCGGATAACACGGTCTCTATCATCGACGCGGCACGGATGGCGGTGCGATCGGCGGTTAGCATCTGCATTCAACCGGAGGATATTGCGATCCTGCCGGATGCGACCAAGGCGTTTGTCTCCTGCTCGGGATCGGGGCAGGTCGCGAGCATCGATCTGAAGAACGACAAACTGCTGGCGCTGCTCGATGTGGGGAAATCGCCGGTGAGCCTGGCGCTGAAGCCCGATGGCGGCGAACTGGTCGCGTTCAATTTCGATGCGGGGAGCATCTCGATCATCGAGACTACGCCGGATGAAGTCGCGGGAAGTTACCTGGTTGGCTCGCAACCAACGCGCGGCGTGATTTCGCTGGATAACTCGCGGCTTTATATCTCGAACTTCGGTTCGAATAATATTGCAGTCTACGACATCGATCTGGGCAAAATCGTGGCGTATCTGCCGGTCGGCGCGCATCCCGATGGAGTCGCGCTGTCGCAGAATCAAAACTATTTGCTGGCGCTCGATTCCGGCTCGGGCGATGTTGCGGTGATTCAAAAACGCACGCCGAAAAAGAAATTTGAGCCGTCGGAATATTCGCTGGTGACGATTATCCCGGTGGGCATGCAGCCGAACCAGATTGTGGTGAAGTCGTTTTTGCTGACTAAGCCGGAGGCGCGGTAGCGAGCTATTGCAGATTCCTCGCTCCGCGAGGAATGACAAAGGAAGCTGAGAGTCGTTCTTGATCGCAAGCGCCGAGGGCGGGACGCCCCTGCGACAAGCTCAGGGCAGGCCCTCGGGACAGCCGGCAAGATGCCGGCGCTACAAAATCCTTATTTTCCTGCCATGACACCGATTAGCGATGCGAAAATCTTGCAGCCGTCGGTGCCACCTAATTCCGGTTCAGCGGCGCGTTCGGGGTGGGGCATCATGCCGAGCACGTTGCGGTTGGGGCTGCAGATGCCGGCGATATTTTCGAGCGAGCCGTTGGGATTTGCTTCCTCGGTGATCTCTCCGTTTGGGCTCGAATAACGGAAGACGATGCGATCGTCGCGCTTGAGTTCGGCGAGGGTTGCTTCATCGCAAAAATAGTTGCCTTCCATGTGGCCGATGGGGATGGTTAGCACTTCGCCTTTTTTGCAGGCGTTCGTAAACGGGGTCTGATTGTTATCGACTCTTACATGCACCGGCTTGCAAACATACTTCAGACCGATATTGCGCATGAGTGCGCCGGGGAGGAGACCGGCTTCGCACAGAATCTGGAAGCCATTGCAGATGCCGAGGACCAGGCCGCCGGCATCGGCGAACTGACGGACGGATTTCATGACGGGCGAGAACCTGGCGATGGCACCGGTGCGGAGATAGTCGCCATAGGCGAAGCCTCCGGGGACGATGATGGCGTCGCAGTTCTGGAGGTCGTGAGAGTCATGCCAGAGGAAAGTTACGGGTTGTTTGGCGACGTTCTCGATGGTCCAGAAGGCATCGTGATCGCAGTTGGAACCGGGGAAGATGATGACGCCGAATTTCATTGAAACCTCGATGTTCGCTACTTTCGGGCAGAGCCAATCGCCACAATCACGCGACGACAGGCACCGGGAAACGCCGGTCTTGTTCCAATCCCGGCCGGATTTCTGCGGTGTCCTTAGAAGAGCTGGACTCTTAGACTGCTTCTGTTTCTTGTACGGAGTCTGTAGAATTCCGGCCGCAAGCGGCTTAAAATTCACTAGTGCTCTTGGGCCTTCGATCTATTCCGGTTTCATGGATTCAGAGTAGTACAAGTCGAAGGAAGACGATACCAGAAAATGTCGCACTCAAACGAATCCAACCCATCCCAAGAACTCCAAATCAACCACGGCGGGAGTCCGAGTATGAATACCAGCGAGGCCGAAGGCGACAACGGTGCGGCGGAAGCACCAACACAATCGGGTTATCCGGAATTTTGGGAAAACCTTCGGGCGGATCTGAAAAAGCCAAAGACCTACTTCGCAATTTCCGTTGTTATTGGCTTATTCGTTTTTATATGTTTGGCTGCATGGCAGAGCTGTGAAACCAATCACCTCGTAACCATTTTGCAGCGGGAATTCGATATTTCTCAACGACCCTATGTCGGGGTTAACCACATCAGCCGGTCGTTCAGCAAGAAACTGTCCAACGGACAAGAAGTGGTGGTTGACAGTCCGGACAGCGATACTCATGGGCTTAACTTCACGATTGAGGTCAAGAACTTCGGACCTGCACCCGGCGTTAACTATTACAGCGATTGGAGTGTATTTGTGGGCGGCGTGAAACAAAGAGAATTGTCCGCCCAGCCCAACTCCCCGTTCACACTTTTTCCGGGTGAGAGTTCTTATCTATCCGGACAAACTGGTCCCGACGATTATGCGGGCGTGATGAATGGAAGCAAGAAATTGATCATACGAATGATCATTCACTACGACGGAGTCGCCAGCAAATACGAGGAGTGCAACCAATATCAATTTCGGCCAGATGCCAAAACATTCATGGCGCTTGGGCAATGCGATTGGTAGAACTTGCCCGGTCCCGGTTGGGCAGGAACCTCCGCCCGTTCTGGTCAGGTTATGTACTCGTGACCGCTATGCCAGTTTCTCCCGGATTTGCACCCGTGGTGGGACTGGCGGGTTGGCTGTCCGGCGTTGAGGCTGGCGGGCTCGACTGATTCGCGGGTGGCGTAGCTGGGCCCGCATCGGGTCGGCGGTAGGGAGGACGAACGTCGTCGTCTCCATAGATGTAGCTGTTATCGTAGTAATAGTCCGGGTTATACATCGGCCACGGAGCGTACCAATATGGATTGAACCAGGGATCCCAGCCCCAATAGGGCCAACCCCATCCTAGGCCCCATCCCCAACCTAATCCCCAGCCCCAACCACCACCCC
>PLHN01000197.1:8821-16022 GCA_003139975.1 Acidobacteriaceae bacterium | reverse complement strand
AGGGGAGGATTCGAACCTCCGTACCTCCTGAGAGGGACAGATTTACAGTCTGTTGGCTTTAACCGCTCACCCACCTGTGCAAATCCGGAAACCTCATGCTAACGAACTAAACAACACACCGGCGTCGCCAACCACTTCGCAGCTCAGGAAACAAATTGCGGGATTCCTCGCCTGACAACAACACTCGCCGGAAATTACTGGATGGAGTGCGTTATAACCATTGCGCTGCTAGCGCGCGTTTCCGCGCAGACCGCCGTGTTTCCGGAAAATTAGTCTCTGGAGCTGGCGAAGGGATTTGAACCCCCGANNAGCAGGTGGAAGCAAGTCCTTTCAGGCACAATACTTCCTAATCCCTTCCTGAACATCCGGGACAATTATTTAAGGTATCACAAGGGGTATGGGGGCGCAACCGGAACAATGGGGCCGACATGGATTCGACCGCTCGTTCGCCGCCACAGTTCAGCCGCCTTCTCGGTTACACTAACCGCAGGCGATGGAGTTCGCCGTGAACCGCCCTCCGGGCTGATAACTCCTACCGAGCTGTTGTTAAACTCAGCAGGAGGACTCCGTCGCGTGAACTATCTCTGGATCGCCCTGGGCGCAGTGGTCGGCGCCAGCGCCCGCTATTTTCTCGGCACCTACATCGGCCGCCACTTCTCCACGGTCTTTCCCTACGGCACGTTGCTCATCAACGTCACAGGCAGCCTCATGCTCGGATTCTTTCTCGTCTATGCGAGCGAGCGCGTGCTGCTCGATCCGCGCTGGCGCCTGCTGGTGGCAGTCGGCTTCTGCGGTTCTTACACGACGTTCTCAAGCTACGCGTTTGAGAGTTTCGCCCTCATGGAGCAGGGCCAGTGGATGCTGATGGGCCTTAACATTTTGTCGAGCAATGCCCTGTGCCTGGCCGGAGTGCTCGCGGGCGCGGCGCTGGCGCGGGGGCTGTAGAATGAACCCCGCAGACGCCCCCCAACCCATCGAAACGAGGACAGCTGCAATGGCCGTTCAAGTCACCATGTATCTGACCGAGCGCGACTCCTGGCATCATCATCCGCTCCATCTGGAAATCCTGAAATATCTGCGCGAAGAAAATGTCTTCGGGGCCGTCGTCTTTCACGCCGTTGCCGGCTTTCTCGGCCGTGGCCGCGTTCACACCGCGCACTTAGTCGAGGCCGGAGGCGAGCTGCCGGTGGTCGTTATTTTTGTCGACGCCGAAGAGCACGTTAGCCGAGTGATGCCGAAGCTGAAAGAAATGGCCGCCCACCGGCTAATCGTGCGCGAAAACGTCGTGCTGGAGCAGGGAAGTCTGGAGTGACGACGCAAGGAATATAAAGCGGGTTCCGAACAATGAGCCCGGCGCCCGCTGCCAACGAGAGAGTTCGGTCACAGCAATGAGTTCAGATCGCCGGACACGGGATCGTCACACGAGCGATGCGGCGCGCCTCGCGATATCCGACGAGCCGCGGGTGTCTGGTGTCGGGCCCGATTTGGGTCCAAGCGACGTGGTTGGCGCAGAAGCGAACAAACTGCTTCGCATTGCGACTCTGGCCGAGCAGTTCAATAGCAACCAAATCAAGGACGATGCCCGTTCCGCCGCCGAGCGCATTGCAGAGGAGCGTTTCTATGTGGCCTGCGTCGGACAGTTCAAACGCGGCAAGTCCACGCTGTTGAATGCCCTGATTGGTGAGCCCATCCTGCCCAGTGGAGTGGTTCCGGTCACGGCTGTTCCCACCATATTGAGATTCGGAGAAGCCCTCGGGGCGCGCGTTCGCTTAAGAAGCAATCAATGGACGGAAATTGCAATCGCCGATATTGAGGAGTACGTCTCCGAAGTGCGGAACCCGGAGAACAGCAAGGGAGTCGCAGCGTTGGAAGTGTTTGTGCCCAGCCCTCTGCTGGCGGAGGGCATGTGTTTCGTGGACACTCCGGGGCTCGGCTCCGTGTTCGCGGGGAACACCGCTGCCACCCACGCATTCCTCCCGCACATTGACGCGGCTATCGTCGTGATCGGCGCCGATCCTCCCATAGGCGGAGATGAGTTGGCGCTGGTCGAAAGCGTTGCGAAAGAAATTCCCGACATCCTGTTCGTCTTGAACAAGGCAGACCGTGTTACCGCGCCCGAGCGGGAGGCGGCCGTTTCCTTCGCCAGAACAGTGCTTGCAAAGCGGCTCCAGCATCCGGTCAGATCGATTTTTGAAATCAGCGCACTCGAACAACTCGACAAGGGTGGTTCTCAAAGAGACTGGGCTCCGTTGGTCGATGCATTGGAGCAGCTGGTGCAGCAATCAAGCCGGCAAATTGTCCGCGATGCTGAGGATCGTTCTGTGCGGCGTTTGTCCGGTCAACTCATGGTTGTGGTGAAGGAGGAGCGAGACGCGATGACTCGACCCTTTGATGAGTCCGACAGGCGAATCAGCCAACTACGAGAAATAGTTTCGCAAGCCGAGCAGTCCTTAAATGATCTCGGATACCTGTTCTCTGGAGAGCAACAGCGCATGTCAAAGGCCTTTGGCGATCACCGCGATGTCTTCCTCAAGTCCGTGCGCGTGGGGGCACACAGCGAGCTTAGATTGGCGCTCAAATCGCTGCCGCGAACGAACGGGCGCCGCTATCGGCGATCTGCTATGGGGGCAGCTCAGGATGTCGCTCGGAATCAAATGATGCCGTGGTTGGAAACGGAGAAGATCAAAGGAGAGGAAGCGTACCGCAAGATAGCCAGGAGATTCACGGATCTAACAACTGATTTCCTGTCAAAAACCCGTGGCATTCGAACCTCAGAGCTGGAGTATTTGCCCAAAGAGCCAAATGCTGAACAGAATTTCCGGGCTCGCTCTGAGTTCAGATTCTACGAGTACATTGGTTTGGTTAGCCCGGCTTCTCCATTACGCTCCTTGGCTGACCTTATGCTCGGCGCGATTCGGGCGCACTCGGTGATCGACGCCGCCGCCCACGATTTTCTCGACCTGCTCCTGGAAACGAATAGCGAGCGGGTACGAAACGATCTTGAGGAGCGTGTAACAAAAAGCCGTCGTTCTCTCGAGGCCGAAATACGCGCCGTGCTACGCGAACTCAGCGCGGTCGCGGAGCGGGCGCTGGCTCGGGCGCGTGCCGCCCACGCAGCAGGTGCGCCATCGGTTGAAGCGTCATTGAAAAGGCTGGCGGCCATCGAGGCTGAACTGGCTCGCCTAAGCGGAGCCGAAGCGTCTCATCTGGAGCATTCGTGAGTCCGACCGCCATTTCCAGGAGAGATGCTGAGCTTGAGCAACTCCGGCGGTTGGCGTTTCAGCGTCGCTCGTTCCTGCTTCACGGTCCGGCCGGGGTTGGCAAAACACTGCTCCTGAAACAGGTGGCGGGCGAAGTACCCGAGATGCTGTATTGCGACGAATCCTCCAGCGGCCAAACTGTCTTTCGGAAGCTGGCGGCTGGACTGTTTACGAGAAAGAATCGGCATGTTCTCCGGGCCTGCGGGGCTAGCGGACTGAATGCCCTCAAAGTCAAGTCCGCCGTGTCGATTCGGGGAATCGTCGCCGATGCCTTGCGTGAAGCCGGCTATTGGATTGCGCTCGACCACCTGCAATCTCCGTCCCAGTCGTTTGCGGCCTCACTGAAGGACGTGTGCAGTCAGACGGCAACCCCTCTCATTGCGGTTGCGCGCTCCGCGCACATGGAAGATGCCGGCTTCTTGCTGCCGATGTTCTCCGATCGCTCCCAGAAGTTTGCCCTGCGGAATTTCGACTCAGATACCGCAATCGCCTTTGCTCTGCGAACCGCACAGGAGATGCACCTGAACGCCGCCAACCGGGACGAAGCGATCCAGAAAATCGTCCACTACAGCAAGGGGAATCCCGGCGCGATCATCGCCATGTTGCAAATGGCAGCCAGCCCGAAGTACGTGACCGAGCAGCACGTCAAGCTATCGCCACTGTACATCGACTTCAGGCTGAACTGGGGTGCCACACATGGATGATGGGCTGACCGACAATCATCGTAGAGTCATCGCGAGCGGCATGCTGATCGTCGATGCCGCCGCTGTTCGCATGCTCGACCTTTTGGAAGACCGGAATTCGCCAGCAGCCATGAAGATCACCGAGGGCTCCGTGACCGAGAGCGAAAGAGGGCAGATCAGGGAGGCTCTGCTGCAACTTCAGGCGCTCATCGCTTCTTTGGTGCCGAAGTATGATCTTCAGCCCTCGAGGAAAAACCTCCGCCGCGTGTTGGCGTCGGACGCGTCCCAGATATGGCTGGCCTTGGAGGACACTCGGCCGGCCCGAATCCGTGGGTACGGGGCAATGCCGATTTCGAACGCCGAATCACTGGAAGCCGACTTACAGGAGTTGTTACGGGTTGCCAACAGACTCAGGAGGCTTCTGAATTCCTAATTCCGACTGGCTTGCAGCATCAGACCGGTAGTACAGCCCGGTAGTACAACCAAAATCGGCACGAGTACACAGTGATTGTGGCCGCCGGGCGTCCTGGCGGTGCCCGCTTGGACATCGCGGAACAACACTCCTGAGACAGGCGCATCTCTAAAGCTCGCGGTACCTTTAACCGAGAGGCCGCGAACATAGTTTGCCGCCTCAGACTCGCTGTCCCCACGAGGATCCAACATGCCCTCCGCCAATGGTCACGCCCTGCGCCGCAGTTCAAGAGTCCCGATTCAGGTTCCGATCCATGTGACAAGCCTGGAACCCAACACCAATTTTGCCGACGTATGTGAGACGCTCGTGGTCAACGCGCATGGTTGCGCGCTCCGCTTCCCGATCCCGCTGAACGCCGGAAGCGCGCTGCAACTACACACCCGGGAAGGCCGCGAGGCGACCGCGCACGTGGTTGCCTGCTTGCCCATGGGGTCCGAGGGACGAGCCTGGACGCTCGGCGCAAAGCTCGACCAGCCTGAGAATTTTTGGGGATTGGAATCCTGTCCTGAGGATTGGCGAACACTGGCAATGCCGGCTCCCGCCGCTGACGCGCGCCAAAAGCCGTCGACCGCGCCGGCCGTCGTGTACAAAGCGCTGCCTCGCCCCAAAGCCCCCGAGACCATTCTCGAGAAGATCGAGGAGCAGCTCTCCGACGATCGACTGCAAGGCATCCTCGCCAAACTAGTGAGGCCGCTGCAGGCGGAAGTCACCGAACTCCAGGAAAAGCTGATCCGCCATGCCCGGCAAAACCGCTTTGAAGTCTCGCTCGGGCAGATTCCGCCACAACTGGAAGAAAAGTTGTGGGAGCGTTTGCGGAAAGACCTGGGGGCGCGAGTTCTTGAGCAGACGCGACAACAGTCCGCCGAAATTCTCGCATCGGCGAAAGCTGCCGCCGATGAGAAGATTGGCGGCGCTTTGACGGAGTTTCGCCACCGGCTCGCGGGTGAACTGCATGGCGTCGAACAGCGGGCGCAAGAGCTATCGAAGGAACTCACGGCGAGCACGCGACAAAGAATCCAGTCTGAAATCGAGAAACTGCAACAGCAGGCGCTGGACGCCGGAGCGCAGCTCAACGCACAAGGCGAGAAAGTCGCGAACTCTCTCGAACAGCGCCTGGAACAAACACACAATGTTCACCGCCGCGAGATGGAACAGCTCCACACCGTTGCGGCGGCGAAGGCATCGCAGCTAGAGTCGGAAACGGCCGATCTTGGCCGGAGGATGGCGACCTTGAACGAGTCCGTGCGCCATATCGAGTCGGATCTCGATTCGCATCTCGAACGCCTTGGCAGTGAAATCGTCTCCGGCGCTCGAACTCAGCTCGATGGCGCCGTGGTTTCGACGCTGAAAGAACTCCAAGCCCGCAGCTCGAAGGAAGTCGAAACGCGGCTCGACGAGCTATGTGGCAACCTGCGGACCATCCAGAATCGAATCGAGCATTCGTTCTCAGGTTCGTTGACGACGCAGGGCGACGAGGCCCTGGAGTCGCTTGCACAACAATTCGGAGAACTGGTCGAGAAGTCGATGGCACGCTGGCGGGTCGCGCTGGCCAAGGATCTGAGTTCCGTGGCCATATCGCTGGGCCAGCAAATGCGAAAGGAACTCGACCCCGAGAGCGATGCAGGCCTTACTCTGACCGCCGGGTAGCAGGCAAGCCAACCCCGGATGCCACGCTGGTACACTGAAGCCTCGGCTTAGCCCATGCTTCCCTGTCAGCGCCATCTCTTCGATATTCCCGATGACGTCGCTTACCTGAATTGCGCCTACATGTCGCCGCTGATGAAGACGGCATTTGAGGCGGGAAAAGCGGGCCTCGCGCGCAAGGCGCATCCCTGGGAACTGACGGCGCCCGAGTTCTTCACCGGTGCAGAAGAATTTCGCGCCACCGCCGCGCAAATCCTGGGCACAACCGCCGACTGTGTCGCCATCGTTTCTTCCGCCGGCTACGGAGTTGAGACGGCGGCGCGGAATCTGCCCGCGCGCAAAGGGCAAACGATCCTCGTCCTCGCCGAGCAGTTTCCTTCCAACTACTATCCCTGGCACAAGCTGGCCAATGACAATGGCGCGTCGCTCAAGATCGTGGCGTGGCCCGAGGACCAGGACTGGACGTCCGCTGTGCTCGCCGCGCTCACGTCCGAAGTCGCCGTTGCCGCTTTGCCTCATGTGCATTGGACCAGCGGCGGGCAACTCGATCTGGTCGGCATTGGCGCCGCTTGCCGTCAGGTTGGCGCGGCGCTCGCGCTCGATCTCACGCAGTCGCTCGGCGCGCTGCCATTCAGCGTCAGCGATGTGCAGCCGGACTTTGCCGTCGCCGCCAGCTACAAGTGGCTGCTCGGTCCCTATACCGTCGGAATGCTCTACGTTGCTCCCAAGTGGCACAACGGAACGCCGCTGGAAGAAGGATGGATTCAGCGCGCGAATGCTCAAGATTTTTCGAGCCTCGTTCTGTATTCGGACGAGTACGACGCGGGCGCGCGCCGCTTCGATATGGGCGAGCGCTCGAATTTTGCGCTGCTGCCCGCCGCCGTGCGCGCCATGCAGCAGATACTGGAGTGGGGGATCGACGAGATCTCCGCCACTTCCGGCGCAATGAATCGTCGCCTGTCCGAGTCGGCCGCGGACCTCGGCTTTACTGCGCCCCGGGAACCGCTGCGCGCCCCGCACTATCTCTGCCTGCGCAGAGGCGTGGCAATTCCGCCCGAACTAACCCATGTGCTGGCGCGCGAGAAGGTGTATGTCAGTGTGCGTGGAACGTCGATGCGCGTGACGCCGCACGTCTACAACAC
>PLHN01000197.1:0-8715 GCA_003139975.1 Acidobacteriaceae bacterium | reverse complement strand
GGCTTCGTCCGGCTTCTGGTGCGAAGCATAGAAGCTGGCGAGTTCAAGCTGCGCCGTCACTTTGGGCACGAGCACAGTTGGCCGGTCGATCAGCTGTTTGTAAACGTCCACTGCCTGCGCGTCTTTTTTCTCGTTGGCATATTCCGAAGCAAGCGCGAATTTGCCAAGCGAGGCAATGTCAGCATCGGACGATCCCGCCGCCTCCTGCAAATTACGTTCGGCAGTCGAGTTGTCGCCGAGTTGCGCCGCCGTAAGTCCTACAAAATAGCGCGCCATCTTACCGGTGTGCGTTTGCGGATATTTGTCGGCGATCGCCTGAAACTCCTTGCGGGCCTCCGTCGCGCGTGCCGTGCCCGATTCAAAACTCGGGTATCCGGGCTGCTCGGGCGTGCCGGCTGGACGCAGCGGCGTTTCCAGCGTGCGCACCGCCGTTGCCAGCTCAAAGCTTGCTTTTTCATCCTGTGACTTGACGTAATACCATCCGCCAAACCCGACGGCCGCGACGACGGCGACTGCGACTACAGCCACAATCAGTTTGCCCTGGTGTTCCTGGGACCAGTTGACGGTCTTCTCGGCCGCTTCGAATGTGGCTTTGCTGAAACGATCTTCCTTTAATTGATGACGGGTCTCTGCGCGCACGGGCTTCCTTCTTCGCTTATAGGTGGGCTGGCAAAACTTCAGTCTAACAGGGCGGTTTCGGGAGCGTCAAAGCGGCCTTATCACTCGACCTTTACGTGCTCGACCAAAGCCATGGTTGGGCCAAATAAAACGATTCCTGGCTAGTGGTCTAATCCGAGTCAGCCACTACCAAGAGATTTGGGGTCCAGGCAACCCACTCGCAGCAACGGTCGCGTCAGGCACGTAGGGCCGCCGGAACCGTTGATGCAGAGTTCCCTCCCGGAAAAAGTGAGCACTGCGAAGCCGGCCTCGCGCAAGCGTCCATTGGTTCTAACATTTTGATCGAGTGCAATTAGACGCCGGCCGCCCAGCGAAAGAACATTACAGGCCAGCGAATCCCGCTCGCTCGGCTCGATTTCAAGCAAGCGGAAACCACGCCCGCGAAGTAGTTCCACGGTTTCCACGGCAAGCCACGGCAGATCGACGAGGATNNTCGAGCATGCTCATCAGCGACATAAGGTGAAGACAGGCCGACGGTCCCGGCCCATAAGGGAGAGGAGCCGGGAGCACCTCGATCCCCTTGGGCGTCAGGAGCGCCCGCAACTGCTCAATGCCCGCGCGATTCGTGCGGTACCCTTGACCGACCAGCAACGTCTGCGGGTCCAGCCAGACGATATCTCCCGCCTCAGTACAGCCCGGCATGGTGACTTCCCCAAAAACGCGAATGCCAAACTGGGCAACGAAGCTAGCCTGGGCGCGGGCTTCGGGAACCCGATTTGGCTTGGCCGGGTTCATGAGAATCAGGCCGTAGTCGGTGGAGAGCGAAGCGTCGTGGGTGTACACGGCGTCCAGCGTGAGCGCGCCAGAAGCTGGCAGAACGATGACCTCCGCTCCAGCCTCGGCGAGCAGACGACACATCGCGGCGTGCTCGGACTCCGCTGCGGGAAAGTCGGGCTTATGGTGAAACCCCAGTTCCCGCCAGGCAGCCGCTTTTTCGGGACGGCCCCAACCGGCGTTCCGGGGCGGGCAGACCAAGACGCGCCGTAGATTGCCGGTCATTGACTGGACAGATGACTGGACAGACGACTGGGCTGACGGACGGTCCGAGGGCCGGGCTGCCTCCCAATCCGGCGTCATTGCCTGCATGCTTGTCAGCTTTGAAGATGTTGATTGCTCAACCATGGCGTTCGCCTGAACTCCTGAACTGTGTTTCCAAACGTTCCAGACCCCGAGTCTAGCAATCTAGCAGGCTGCCCCATATTTCAATGCAACGTTGCAGATTGAAACGGTCGCGTTGTGTTTTTGCGTCTGCCAACGGGTAACCACCTTATTGCTTGCGTAAACACCCTTCTCTGATGTTACATAGCATCCGTCAATCAAGTCCTCGCACCGTGAACATCATCCAAGCCGATTGTCGAGAATCGCGGTTTCCAATTCCCGTCTCCCCGATGAGGCGAAAAGCCCTGGAGCCCTTATGAGAGCGATGCTGCGCCTGCTTTGTGTTGTCGTCATGTGCCTGCTTGTTTCCCATCTTGGATTCGCCCAAGGCGCCGCTACCGGCGACCTCCACGTAATCGTAAAGGACCCGAAAGGCAGCGTCGTAACCAACGCCACGGTCACCGTAAGTAATGCCGCCAAGGGCATCGAGCGCACCGGGAGCGGCGATGGGCTGGGCGGGTATGGCGTCCGGCAACTGCCGCCGGGAACGTACAAGGTCACGGTCGACGCCCCGGGGTTCGCCAAAGCGGAAGACACCGATGTCGCGATCACGGTCGGCGGGATTGTCGAGTTACCAATTGCCCTCACGGTGGCCGGGGGCCGGGAGATCGTCGAAGTCAGCTCGCAGGCAGAGCTGGTGGAAACTTCGCGCAGTTCGACGACCGACACGATCGGCGAACGGCGCATCGACAATCTACCGATCAACGGCCGCAACTATATTCAATTCACGCTAACGGATTCCCAGGTGTCGCGCGACGCCGCGCCGAATGTGGGCGCGGCGCCGACCTCGGGGCTCAATATGAGCGGGCAGCGCGCCCGCTCAAACCTCGTCAACGTAGATGGCGCCGATGCCACCGACAATTCCACCAACGGCGTGCGCTCCACTGTTTCGCAGGAGGCAGTGCAGGAATTTCAGATCATCACCAACAACTACGCGGCAGAGTATGGGCGGGCCGCCGGCGGCGTGGTCAACATCATCACCCGTTCTGGATCGAATGATTTCCACGGCGATGTGTACGGCTATCTGCGGAACAGAGATTTTCAGGCGGTGAACCCGTTCAGCACGACGTCCAATCCGGCCTATACGCGGGTGCAGGCGGGCACGGCATTTGGGGGAGCACTCAAGAAAGACAAGACGTTCTATTACTTTGCGTATGAAGTGACACGCAGGCACGAGACCGGGTTCTCCTCGGTCGGACAAGCGAATCCGGGATTGTGTGTTGCCCCGAGCAGCGGCCCGGGGAACTTCGGCCTGTGCAACCTTGATGTATCCACGGCTTTCGGTTATCCGGAGGGATCGGGTCTCGACATTCTCGCGACGCCGCAACAAGTAGGTTTTCTCGGGGCGACTCCCCCGCCGGCGCTCGCGCCCTACATAGTTGAGGTTGGAGCTGCGTCCGGTATTGCGGTCAACGGTTCCTATCCCGCATTCTATGCCGGCCTCGCGGGGCTGGGATACATTCCCAACCCGACCAACCCCCTCAATCAGTTCTATTCTTCCTGCAATCTCGGCAACACGCTTTGCCAGGGACTGCCTGCGACATTTCTGACGCTACAGTCACAAGCTCGCAACAACTTTCCGGTATTCGAAGGCACCACCCTCTATTCGCTTCGCCTCGATCACAACATCACCAATAACAACCGCATCACCCTGCGGGCGAACGTGAGCCCGAGCACGGTGACCGGGATTGAGGTGAACGGACAAGACCAACCATTCGGACAGAACGCCTATTCGCGGACCTCCGAACAGACCTACCGTGACGCCACCGGTGTCTTTCAGGACACTTGGGCCATCGGCACGAGCAAGGTCAATGAGTTCCGCTTTCAATACGCGCGCCGCGGACTTTCCTATTTCTATAACAAGCAGACTCCTGATGGGGCGGATCCGGGCGTCAACATCATTGGGTATGCCTATTTCGGCCGCGAGCCATATTCGTTCATTCAACGCACCGAACAGCGCTACCAGTTCATCGACAATTTCTCGTGGACGATCGGCCGCCACAACACCAAGTTTGGAGTCGACTTCAACTACCTGCCGCTCACGGCGACCTTTACCGTCAATTACGGCGGCGTTTATGACTTCAGCAATCTATCCGAGAGCGGAGCTCCGGATCTCTCATCCGTGCAGGCTTATGGTCTCGGCATTCCCTCCTACCTGGTGCAAGGCATCGGCAGCCCCCACGATTCGTTCAACAACATCCCGATCGGCGCCTTCTGGCAGGATAGCTGGCGCGTTCGCCCCAACCTGACCTTGAACTATGGCGTGCGCTACGACGTCGAGATCCCCCCGACCTTCGCGGCCCCGGATGCACTGGCCCAGGCCGGTTACAACAGCCTGGGACTGCAAAAGGGCATTCAAACCGACAAGAACAACGTCCAGCCGCGCATCGGTATCGCCTGGGATCCCAAGGGGGACAGTAAGACGGTGGTTCGCGCCTCGTTCGGGCTGTTCTACGATCATCCGCTGCTGGGACTCTATTTCCTGGGCGACGCGTCGGACGGCTCGAAGAGCGGCCAGATCCTTTCCTTCGGCGCCGCCCCTTGCGATGGAACCACTCCGAGTCCTCTGAATATCAACGCCAGCAACATTTTCCAGGGCATTCTCGGCGCGCCCGGTTGTTTGCCGGGAGGCTTGGCCACTGCGCTGGGTTACCAGAACCCTACTGCCGCAGGGGCGTCGTGCGGCGCCGGACCGAATCCGCAACGCTTTGACCCGTGTTTTCCTAACTCACTTTTCCTGAATCAAAACTACCTGAATCCGTCGACTTTCCTTCCGCTGGTCTCCCAACCGTTCGGCTATCCACAGGCCAAGGGCTTTGTCTACGCCTACTCGCAACAGGCGAATCTGACCATTGAGCAGGACCTGGGCAGAGGCTTCGCATTCAGCCTGGCTTACAACTTTAACGGAGGCCGCCATATCAACCGGCCCATCAACTCCAATGCAGTACACGGAGATCTGTTGACGGCAAACTGGCAGGCCGCGGCGCTATCCGGAGACCCGAGCGCCTCTGGAGGTCCGTTGGCAATTACGGGCTGCGGCCCAAACCCAATCCCGGGAGCCAAGCTGCCGTATTTTGTTCCCGCAGCTCTGGTCAGCTTCTTCCGTCCTTCAGGACTTAATCCTTCGCTGGCACCGGTGTTTGGTCCCTGCCCGGGATTGCCCTCCATCACAACCTTGCAAGCCGCGTTCGCAGACCTGCAGGCTGGCGGCCTGAGCACGGCGTGCAATCCTTTAACGCTGGCTGGTTGCGTTCCATTCAGCGACATGGACGCCAACTACTCCAACGGCAGCTCGGTGTATCACGGCCTGAGCGCGAACCTGCGCAAGCGCTTTGGCAACCACTACGAATTCCTCGCCTCCTATACCTGGTCGCACTCGATTGACGATTCGACCGATCTACAGTCGACCCTCACTCCCCAGGACAGCTACTACCCTGGCCTTGATCGTTCCAATTCCACCTTCGATCAGCGCCACCGCTTTGTTTTCAGCGGTGTTTATATGACGGGCAAACTCGCCGGCAGTGGCTTTGCCAGCAAACTCTTCAGCGACTGGACCTTCGCTCCCATTATCGAAATCGCCTCGGGTCGCCCCTTTAACATCGTCACTGGCAGCGGGGACAATTTTCAGTTCTCTTCGCAAACGGGACGGCCCAATGTCGTACCTGCGGGAACCCCAGCCAGTCCCAATTGCGGCTATGAAGCAGTGCCGTCGAAATACTCTCCCACGGGTTATTTCCAGCAGCCGTGCCCCCTCGACCTTACGGCCCAACAGTTGGCACAGCCGAACGCGCTCTTGCTGCTCGACGGCAACCTGGGCCGCAACTCGGCGGTAAGCCCCTTCACGGTTTTCAATGACATGCGTCTCGCCAAGCGCGTTTTCTTCGGAGAGCGCTTCAACATGGACCTGATGGCCGATATGTTCAACATCGCCAACAAGTACAATGTCGCGGCCGTCAACCCGCTATTTACCAGCGCCGGTCAGGCCACTGCGGCGTACGATCCGCGGCAATTTCAGTTTGCGTTGAAGTTGAACTGGTAAGCCGAATTTGGTTTTTCGCTCTCGGCCGAGGCGCATCAGCGGAGTCGGGTCACACAGAGGTGTCTTCTATTCGATTTCAGAGGCCTGCAGTCATTCTTCGCGGCCCGCGGGGATCTTGAGGTCCCTTCAGTTCCCGCGCCAACGATCCAGCAATCTTATTCGTAATTCGTGCGGTTACGGCCGCGATCAACCGATCCTGATCTTTGGGAAACGGACCCCGTTCAAGCCGGAACGACTCCAGTTCTTGCCGGCAAATCTCGTCGATGCGAAGCCGCAGAGCCGTCAATTCCGGCCCTGCGCCTCCAGCGATTAACTGCTTTCGAAAGCCCTGCACTTCGGCAAGCACGATCTTTTCCGCCTCAACCTCGCCTTCGCGCGTTCCGATGCGCGGCTCAACCGCGCGCTCCAAATCCTCCAGATCATAGAGAAGAACACCGTCGAATTCGCGCACTGCAGGCTCAATGTCGCGCGGCAGCGCCAGATCGATCAGCACGAGCTTGCGTCCTTGGCGCTTGGCAGCCACGCGCTTCATGTCTTCGGCAGAAAAACAAAAACGCGGCGCAGCGGTGGCGCTGATCACCAAATCAGCTTTCGCCAGATGCTCCTCGCCCTCTTCGAACGTGGCCGCTTGCATGGCGCCTGTTGGTCCGCCGACCCGTTGAGCCACTTCCTTTGCCCGGTTCTCAGAGCGATTGATTACGCAAACCGATGCGCCTTGCGTTTGGAACGCGCGGGCTGTCGCTTCGGCCACGCGGCCCGCGCCCAGCACAACGATGTTCTTGGAAACCACTGACCCGAAGATTTGGTCGGCGAGCCGCAGCGCGGCGTGGGCTGGCGAGACGAAATGGGAGCCGAGCGGCGTTTCCTTGCGGACGCGGCGACGCACCTCCAGCGCTTTGCGCAGAACCGTATTCAGGTGTTGGCCCGTGCAACCCAGGTTCCGTGCCTGCTGCCAGGCCAGGTTCACCTGGCGCGCGATTTGCTGTTCGCCAATGCACATGGAATCGAGGCCGCAACTCACGCGGAAGGCATGCGCCAGCGCCTGCTCATCCAGCAGGCGATAGAAACTGTTCCACTCCTGGAGCTTCAAATCATATTCGGCTGTTAGCAGGCGCAGAATGGAATTGACGGCCAGAGTCGCATCGCCCCAAACCACAAACTCGGTGCGATTGCAGGTGGAAAAGACGAGCACTTCCTCGATGCCTTCGCCCTGCGACAGCATCGACAGGACTTCCGATTGGCGGCATCCGCTCATCCAGAAGCGTTCGCGCACTTCGACTGCCGCCGTCCGGTGATTGAGCCCGACTACGACTAGTGTCGGTTCCACGACACACGCTCCCCGAGGGACTTCCAAAACCTTCAATGCACCAGAGTGGCCAAACGGCAGCGAGCGCGGACAGACATATAACTGCTTAGATTTACGATGGTTAGACGCCGTGTTGCGTGTTGCAACAGTTAGCGGGACGGCTGCGAGTGCGGGATATCACCCCGCCGCAAGGGCTTTTGCCACGGGCACGAAAGTGGAGGGGTCGAACGTTCTGGGCCGCAAATCGCGCGGCCGTGTTCCATTTACAACCCATTTCGCCTTCGGCGGACATGCGACGGTTGCTCGTTTCAGAGGCCTGAAAATGGTCAGTGAAATTAGCGTAAGGCCCTGGTTTTGTGATATCGTCGCAGCCGAAATCTTTGCAACAAAATATGCCTCCGATAGGAGCGGCCTGCTCCCGTCCGAGGCGCGCTTGTTGCACAGGCTGCGCTCCGTACAAAGGGCGCTTATCTCTCACTCATAAGGAGAATGGAACGATGAAGACGATTCTTAGGGCGACCCTTGTGCTGGTTGCAGTGGCGCTGATTGCCTCAACCTACACCTTTGCCGAAGCGGGCGCGGACTACAAAGCAAAGTGCGCGGCCTGCCACGGTGCCGAAGGCCACGGCGACACGACGATGGGCAAGAACCTGAAGATCAGGGACTTCGCCTCGGCTGACGTGCAAAAGCAGTCGGATGCGGAACTGACCGACATCATTGCCAAGGGCAAGGGGAAGATGCCGGCCTATGATGGGAAGCTGACGAAAGATCAGATCAGCGATCTGGTGAAGTGGATTCGCACGAAGAAGTAAGTTATGAGACTGTAGTTCTGCCAAAGCGGCCGGGCGCTGCCCGGCCCCTTTATTTTGCCGACGGAAAGCGCTACGATCCCGCGCGCTTCTCAATCCTCGCCCACATGTCTTTCAGCGCTACGGTGCGGTTGAAGACCGGCTTGCCTGGTTTAGAGTCGGGATCGACGCAAAAATAACCGAGGCGCTCGAACTGGTAGCGGCTTTCTACCGGAGCCTTTGCCAGCGACGGCTCCAGCTTCGCGTGTTCGACCACCTCGAGCGAATTGGGGTCAAGGTTCGCCGTAAATTCCTGGCCTTCTGTGACTTGGTTCGGGTCTTCTTTGATGAAGAGTTTGTCGTAGAGCCGCACCTCGGCGTCGATGGCATGCGCGGCTGAGACCCAATGGATGGTCGACTTTACTTTGCGGCCGTCAGGAGCGTTGCCGCCGCGAGTTGCTGGGTCGTAGGTGCAGTGCACTTCGACGACCTCGCCCTTATCGTTCTTGACCACGCTTTTCGCCGTGATGAAATAGCCATAGCGCAGACGAACTTCGGTGCCGGGCGAGAGCCGGTAGTACTTTTTCGGTGGCTCTTCGCGGAAGTCGTCCTGCTCGATGTAGAGGACGCGCGAAAACGGCACGCGGCGGGCGCCGGCGGACGGGTCTTCGGGGTTGTTGGCAGCCTCGACGAATTCCTCTTGGCCGGATGGGTAGTTGTCGATGACTAACTTCAGAGGATGCAGG
>PLHN01000290.1:7229-11035 GCA_003139975.1 Acidobacteriaceae bacterium | reverse complement strand
AGGACGTGCGCAAAGCGGTCGAGATTTGTTCGCGCCAGCCGCGGCGGATTCCGCTCGAATGCGCCGGCGGCATCAACCTCCAGAATGTTCGCGCGTACGCAGAGGCGGGCGTGGATTTTATCTCGGTGGGCGTCCTTACGTATTCCTTCGAGACGGTCGATATGAGTATGAGGGTGATGCCGGGGTAAGGCCGCTGATCGCTATTCGTCGTTCGTCCTTCTCTTCCCTCGTTTTCTACTCTGGCTTCGCCATCGTACGCTTTTGGGATTCGCCGCGAACCGACTGGATTAGGCCGTTCAATCCGCGTCCCAGATCGTCGGTTGTTCGGTTGAGCATTGCCGCTTGTTCCTCTGCTAGGTACTCCAGGCGCGGAGTGATCACAATTTGCGTCTCAGGACGAGGGCCGAGCGACGAGCAGCGAGACTCGCTATAATTCCCACCATCGCTGCTTCTACGAAAATTCGGCGCGCACCTTCTCCGCACAAGGCTACCGACGTGCGCCTAGGGCGCATCGTGCGCCTGCTGATGAGCCACGCTACCGTCGTGGCCAGCGGCACCAAGATCGCCGAGGAAATTGGCACGAGCCGGTCCGAGGTGTGGCGGCTGATTCAGCAATTGCGGGGCTTGGGCGTGGATGTGGCGGGGCACCCGGCGACCGGCTACCGGCTGCGCGCTGTTCCCGATCTGCTGCTGCCGGAGATGATCGGGCCGCTCGTGAAGGGAACGCTCTTTGCCAAGCAGTTCCACCATTACTACAAGACTGGCTCGACGAATTTGGAGGCGATGAACGCTGCGGCTGAGGGGGCTCCGGAAGGCAGTGTGTTCTTGGCCGAGGAGCAACTAGCTGGCCGGGGTCGCGGCGCACATTCGTGGCATTCGGCGCGGTCTGAGGGGATCTATTGCTCGGTGATTCTGCGCCCGCAAATACCTCCATCGGATGCGCTGCTGCTATCGCTGGCCGCAGGTTTGGCCATAGGCGCGGCCGTCTCGGAAGTAATGCAAGTACCGGTCGATTTGAAATGGCCGAACGATCTGCTCGCTGGCGGCAAGAAGTTCTGCGGGATTTTGACGGAGATGAACGCCGAAGCCACGCGTGTGCGGTACGTGGTCGTAGGCGTGGGAATTAATGTGAATCAAGTGAAGTTCCCGGCCGAGCTGCGCCCGATTGCGACTTCGCTGCGCATGGAGACGGGCACGGAATGGTCGCGCGTAGAACTCTGCGCAGCTTTGCTAAAATCACTCGACCGCGAATATCGCGCGCTGCTTGGGGAAGGAGCGGCGGCGCGGGGTTCAGTGCTGAAACGGTTTGAAGAAAATTCATCGTCGGTGCGCGACTGCAAAGTGCAGGTAGAAGAAAACGGCGGGATTGAAGGTGTAACCGAGGGCCTCGATGCGCGCGGTTTCTTGCAGGTGCGAACGCCGGTTGGTTTGCGCACCGTGCTGAGCGGAACGGCAAAAATAATTTTGTAATCTAGTAATCGGGTAATTTTGTAATTTGTGAACGTCAATTCGCGGAGCAACGCCCCGCGGTGGAATTAATATATTTTCAAATTACCAAATTACACAATTACCAAGTTTTCTATGCTTCTGGTCATTGATGTCGGCAACACGAATACGGTGCTGGGCGTATTCGCCCGCGTCGCGCATGTGCATCCGGGTGAAGACGTCACCGCGGAGCCAGTGCGTTATAAGCGGCTGGTGGCGCAGTGGCGCGTCGGCTCGCACCTCACGCGCACCGTGGACGAATACGGAATCATCTTCCGCAACCTGTTCTCGCTCGACAATCTGGAAGTCTCGGGCGTGCACGGCATCGTCATTTCGTCGGTCGTGCCACCGCTTGATCCGGTGTTGCGGCAGGTTTGCGAGCGCCACTTCAACATCAAGCCGATGTTTATTGAGCCCGGCGTGAAGACCGGGATGCCGGTGCTCTACGACAATCCCGCCGAAGTGGGCGCCGATCGCATCGTGAACGCGATCGCGGCGTTTGAAAAAAATGGCGGCCCGTGTGTGATTGTGGACTTCGGCACGGCAACTACGTTCGACTGCGTTTCGAAAAAGGGCGAGTACATGGGCGGAGTGATCTGTCCCGGCATTGGCATCTCGGCGGACGCGCTTTTTCAGCGCACCGCACGCCTGCCACGCGTGGAGGTCCGCAAACCCGCGCGTGTGATTGGCTCGACGACCGTCGGCAGCCTGCAGTCGGGACTCTACTACGGCTATCTCGGGCTGGTCGACGGAATTCTGGAGCGATTGGTGGATGAACTCGGCCCAGAGACGCACGTGATCGCCACCGGTGGGCTGGCCGCGCTAATCGGCACTGCATCGCACTTCATTAAAGAGGTTGATGAATTCCTGACCCTCGAAGGTCTGCGCATCATCTGGGAGCGCAACCAGCCCTTTCGCAAGGATGCCGCCGGACGTACGGCTGCCAAGGCGGCAAAGCCGTCGGCGGCAGATCCGGACGCGAAGCCTTGGCCGTCCGAGAAGAATTCAAAGGGCCGATAAACAGCGAATAGCCGTACCCTGGTACCCGACAACTTCTAGAATGTGGCGGCGGGCGAGTGATTCAAGCTCGAAGCTCGCGGCTTAAAGCTCGTAGCTTTTTTCGTGGAAAACTACTTCAACTACTTCACCGAAATCGAGGAGCACTATCAGCGGCGACGTGGCACCGCGCTGCTGCTTTCGACGCTGGACTGGGCGCTGATCGAAACGTGGAAGAACGCCGGCATTCCGCTGGAGGCGGTGCTACGCGGAATTGACGAGGCCTTCGACAAGTACGATCAGAAGCCGTCGAAAACGAAAAAGGTAAACAGTCTGGCGTACTGCTCGCAGGCTGTGCTGAGCGCTGCCGAAGAAGCCGCGGCAGGCATAACCGTGGAAAAGTCGGGGCCGGAGCCGGGATTTGATGCGGCGCAGATTGCGGCTTTTCTGCGCGAGAACGGGGCGCGCCTTGAAAAGGCAAAGATGCCGGAGCATCCGGGGATGTCAATGGCATCTCTGGCGGATGAAACCGCAGCGGCATTGCGCGAAATGGCAGACGCAATCGAGGGCAGCGAAAAACTTCCGAGGCTGGAAGATTTGGAGCGGCGGCTCACGGTGCTAGAGGAAAAGCTGTTTGCCATGTTGATGGCAGCGACTCCTGATGACGATCTGGTGGAAGTTCGAGCGCAGGCGGATCGGGATATAGCTCCATACCGGCGGAATATGACGGCGGCGCAAGTAGAACAACTGCACAAGCAATACGTCCGCAAGCGCCTGCTCGAACGCAGCGGCGTCCCGAGGTTGAGTTTGTTCTACATGCACTAGCGTCGGTTCATGCAGCAGAAAGATCACTCCAGGCACTGAACACCCGGCGTCCTCACGGCAACTGAAGATTGGCCAAAACAAGTCAACAAGTGTAATGGCGATTTTTCACCAATTGAGAAAACCCTCGGTTTCCTTAAGGTTGCGGTTTGTGCGTGCTACGCGCCAAAACTACACGACGGAAACCCAGTCGGCGCGCCGGATATCTGCCAGTTGACGCATCGAAACAACAACTTGCGCGGTTGATGCTGAGGGCCACTTGAATGCAACACTTGGGTGGAGTGAGTATTCTTCTCCTCTGTCAGGTTTCCTGAAACTAAGTCAGCCCATCTGAAGTCCTCTCCTCTTAGCGACTACAACCTTTAGGAGGTTGCCTATATGTTTTCACGCAATGTCTCTTTCCACCTGAAGTCAAATATGTTGTCCGATTACACGCGAGCTTTTGAAAAAGACGTCCTGCCTTTGCTGCGTAAGCAGAACGGCTTTAAGGACGAAATCACTCT
>PLHN01000290.1:0-7218 GCA_003139975.1 Acidobacteriaceae bacterium | reverse complement strand
ACCTTTGACGTTGTCACCTCGACTCTGCAGCAGCACGAACTCGTGACCGTGTAAAAGACACTCTGAGATTGGTTGGGCACGAGGAGGCGGAGTTACGTCCGCCTTCTCGGGTCACGCCAACAGTTGTCTGCGAGGCTCAATCATGGCCCGAACACGAATTAATTGGTATTTTCTTGGATCTTTGCTGGTGTTTGGAGCGAGTTTGGCGGCATGGGTGACCTTGGCCAGGTGGATGCTCCGATGAGGCGGGATCTGATCACTGTTGCAACCGCGATTTATCAACAATCACCATGACGGTCAACACTCAGAGCCCTCCCGGGGAGGTCAATGAGTGAAATCGGGATNNTCACACCTTGTCAAGCCCCGTTTTACTTCCTGGAAATCCCCGAACCCGTTTTCATTTGTTATCTGTACACAGATTGTACGTACATGTTTGTATTCCTAAAAATATTTTGTTCGCCCGCTATTCGCCCCGAAATGCTTGACACCCCGCTCTCCCTCTTGACAGCTCACGATAAAATGGAAGTATCGCAGTCCAGCCCGCGCCCGTTCTGTGCATTAAGAACAGCCTCCCAGGAGGGGCGGCAGCGGGAGATGATCTTTGACATTTTCATTGCCTAGGCGAATTTTCCCAGGCATGTTTTCCCAAAGATGAGACTTATTTCCCCTGAATACTTTGCGATTAGATTCATTTAGAATCAAGACTTTGCGAAGCAATAATCAGCCGAAAATGGCGAAAGCAGCTTATTCCAGGGACTTAACTCCCACGGGCTCAAGACTTTGCCTATAACCCATTTCCACTCAAGACTTTGCCGGAAATCTATCGCTAAGTCTCTGATTCCACTAGAGCGCAGGGAGGGGGGATAGGGGTATCGCGGAACTGCTTTCGATCGAAAAACTGATCTACGGCGGNNTGGCGGTGTTTGTGCCGTTTGTGTTGCCGGGGGAGCGGGTTGAGGCTGAGATCCGGCAAGAAAAGCCTGGCTTCGCGCGCGGGTTCGTTACGCACCTGGCCGAGCCATCGCCGGAGCGTATTGCTCCTCGCTGCCCTTACTTCCAGCACTGCGGAGGCTGCCACTACCAGCACATTCCCTATGAGCGGCAGATCGAGTTCAAGGCGCAGATTCTGCGCGAGACTTTCGAGCGGGTTGGAAAAATTGCGCTGAAGGGCGAGATTCGCGTGCATCCTTCGCCGGCGTGGAATTATCGCAACCGTACGCGGCTGCAGGTGCGGGTTGCTCCCGAGTTCGCCTTGGGCTACTACCGGTTCGGTTCACGGGAATTTCTTCCGGTGCGCGAATGCCCGATCAGTTCGCCATTGATCAATCGCGTGATCGCGCGGCTCACTGATCTCGGCGGACTGGATTGTCCGCCGGCGGTCGAGGAATTGGAACTGTTTGCCGATGCACGCGACGAAAACTTGCTCGGCTGGGCCTTTTGCCGGCACGGCGCGGACGAGAAAGACCTTCTTCGTTGGGCTGAGGCCGTTCGGCGCGGGCTGCCCAATCTGATCGGACTGCATTTTTTCTCCTCGCGACGCCGATTAGAAGACGAAGCGCCGCAGGATGTGAAATCGCTCGCACGATCGGGTGCCGAAGCCATTCGCTGCCGAACCGAGCAGGACGAATATCAGGTGAGCGCGAGCAGTTTCTTCCAGACCAATCGGCATTTGGTGAAAGAGCTGGTTTCGGTTGTCACTGGCAACGCAAGCGGCGAGGTTGCGCTCGACCTGTATGCGGGCGTTGGTTTGTTCTCACTCCCGCTGGCGCGCAGTTTTCATCACATTTTTGCTGTAGAGGCGTCACAGACTTCTTTCCATGACCTGAGACAGAATGTGCCTGCGAGTGTGAAAGCGGTTGGCACGCGCACCGAGGATTATCTGAGAAGCCGGGCAGCGCGTAAACGTCCTGAGTTGGTGGTGCTGGACCCTCCCCGCGCTGGCGCCGGCAAGGCGGTGACACGCTCTCTGATAGAACTCGGGGCGCAGCGCATCCGTTATGTTTCGTGCGATCCGGCGACGTTGGCCAGGGACCTCGCCCCCTTGGTCGCGGGCGGTTACCGGATCGAGGAGGCGCACCTGTTCGATCTCTTCCCCCAAACGTTTCATATCGAATCGGTGATACTGCTGGCGCGCTGACCTCTTTCATACCGCGGGCTCTCTCCTGGAAGACGGGTGAATCGCTAAGGGCTCTGGCGCGGGCAACGCCCTCGCCAGGGCCCCGCTCGTCCTCGTCCCTCGGCGACTGTAGCCGGATTTCCGTCTTCACGGTGATGGCACGACTGCTTGTCCAATCATGCTCACTTTAGAGGGGGACGTCGAGATCTTCTGGATCGGGGCGAAACGACCACCTTTGATCAATCTCGAAAATGACACGCCATGAAAAGCCGCCTCGCCAACCGTTATTTTGGGCTGCGGTTATCTTTTCGCTCGGCGTTTGGGCAGGTGTGCGGTCGTGGCGGCCTCCAGCGTGGTGGATGATCGCGATCTTGGTTCTTGCCTTCGCTGCGCTATGGTCTCTTTCGCGGCGAGCTTGGCTGGCGAAGGCCCTAGCGCTTGCGGCTTGGTTCCTCCTCGGCGCTTTTCTTATTCAGATTCGCGGACGTCCCGCCGACGATCCGGAACTTCTCGCGCTTTCCGATGGCCGCGTGGTCACGCTGACGGCGCACGTCGTCCGAGAAGGATATGCACACGCGGCCGGACCACGTTCGATTCGCCAATCTCTAGATGTCGAATCCGAAGAGATTGAAAGCGAGGGCAACGCGTGGCCGGTGCGGGCGGGAATCCGGCTGTCGCTCTACGAGCGAGTGGAGTTCAGCGGACAGCAGGGCAGCGGGGGCCAGAACGAAGACCGTGGCCGGTTAGACAACGCCGGCGAGGCCGCTTCACCTACTCCCGTGCTCGCCTTTCCCTATGGCACGCGCCTGCGCATTCGCGCCAGGCTGCATGCAGCCCGCAATTTTCGCAATCCCGGAGCTTTCGACTACGAAGGGTACTTGCGCGACATCGGCGTCAGCATGCTTGGATCCGCGCAAATTGCGGATGTTGAGCGCCTCCCCGGATTCTCCGGCAGCCGCGTCGCACGTTGGCGCGCGCGCGTCCATGCCAGCATCATCAGAAAGATTCACGAGCTTTGGCCCGCGCCGCAAGCCACGCTCATGGATGCCATGGTGCTGGGCGAGGAATCTTTTCTGCGCAACGCCACGCGTACCGAGTTTCAACGCTCTGGCACCTACCATCTGCTCGTCGTCTCTGGAATGAACCTGAGCATTCTGGCGTTTGCCATCCTGTGGACGCTGCGGCAGTTTCGCTTGGATCCGGCGGTCGCTGCCGTAACGACGGTCGTAGTCTCATTTGCCTACGCATTCGTTGTGGGAGTTGGGCCGCCGGTGTGGCGGGCGGCGCTCATGTTGGCGATCTACCTCGGGGCACGGCTGCTCCATCGCGAGCGGAATATGCTGAACGCCATCGGAGCGGCCGCAATCGGCGTTCTGATTGCCGATCCAGACGCCGTGTTCGGCGCCAGTTTCCAACTCACCTTTCTTGCCGTGGTCATCATCGGCGGGATTGGCGAGCCGCTGCTCCAACGCAGCACCCTGCCTTATGCACGGGGTCTGAAATCGCTCCGGTCGACGAGCTACGACTTGCACGTTACGGCAGGCGCAGCCCAGCTTCGCCTGGACCTGCGTTTGATTGCCCGAAGATTGTCGAGGCTGGTTGGGAAGCGCGCTGCCTGGGTCTTGCCTGCGCTCCTGGTCCGGATCACCATCGGTGTAGGCGAACTCATTTTCATCTCTGCGCTTATGCAGGCAGGGCTGGCGTTGCTCATGGCGTACCACTTCCACCGGGCGACCACGATGGGTGTGCCCGCAAACTTCGCGGTAATCCCGTTGACGCAGGTGCTGATGCCGTCGGCGGCCGCGGCGGTCGGGCTCGGCTACATCTCGACCACATTGGCCAGCCCCGCGGTCTGGATTTCTGGGCTTGCTCTCGACGCAATCACGGGCACCGTGCACTGGCTTGGTGGCGCACGAAACGCGGGCGCGGCGTTTGCTGATTTACGCGTGGCGATGCCGTCCACGGACACGATCCTGGCTGCGCTCGCTGCGCTGGGATTGGCGATGATTGCGGCCCGACGGACGCGCATTGCCGCTTTAGCTTCGCTGGCTTTGCTGGCTGCAGTCGCGTCCTGGATTGCATTCGCGCCTTCGCGCCCGCACATTCGACCCGGCGTATTGGAAATGACGGCCATCGACGTCGGACAGGGCGACTCCATCCTCCTGGTCACTCCGCTAGGCCGTGCCTGGCTTGTTGACGCCGGCGGCTTGCCGCAGTGGATGCACTCCGATTTCGACATAGGCGAGCAGGTCGTTTCCTCATATTTGTGGAATCGCGGTTTCGACCATCTTGATACCGTGGTGATTACGCACCCACATGCCGACCACCTGGGCGGCATGCCTGCCATCATTGCGAATTTTCATCCGCGGCAGCTCTGGATCAGCATCGACAAGCCGAAGGGTGAGTTGGAGCCGATTGTCGCCCAGGCCCTGCGTGCGGGCATGGATGTCTCCGTGAAGAAAGAAGGAGACGAGATTGACGACGGCGGCGTGCATTTCCGCATGTTGGCCCCGGGCCGCGACCAAATTACTGGCTCGATGCGGCCAAACGACGACTGCCTGGTGTTTACGGCGGCGTTTGGCGGGACGACGGCTTTGCTGGAAGGAGATGCAGAGAAAGCTGCTGAGCGCCGAGTTGTTGAGGAACACCCCGAAGCCATGCTGCTGAAGGTTGCCCATCACGGAAGCGCGAGCAGCACATCTGCGGATCTGCTTGCGACCGTCCATCCGCGATACGCGGTCATCTCTGTGGGCGCGAGGAATGTCTACGGTCATCCCCGGCGCGAAGTGCTCGACCGTTTACAACGGGCGGGAGTCGCCACGTTTCGCACCGATGAAGAGGGAGCAGTCAGCTTCTATCTGGACGGGAAATCGGTTACGCCGAGTATCGCACTCATCCAGTAATGTCGGCAGTTTCATCGTCACCGTCAAGCGGGGGCAGTTTTCTATAGGCGTCGATGATTTTTTCGGCTTCCCCGGCATCCTCCTCGCGAACAAGAATGATCGACCCACCGACTCCGGGAAACGTCTCCTGCACCGCGTCGATGGATTTCAAGTCCACGTCTATGCCGGCCGATTCGAGCAGGCCCTTTACCACCATGGCTTCGGTTTCCTGCTCGGTGTCGAAAACCTTCAGCAGTTTTTCGTTGGGACTGGGCTGAGGGGCGGGGGTAACGGGATCTGCCATGCATCCTCCCTGGGAACCACTGTTAACAGATTACGGCAGTCACTATCTCCTTGTCTTGTCCGATCACCAAGGTTCAACGCAAAAGGCAGCTTGCATTGCCCATTGAAGCTGGCACAATGGCGGGGTGGGCGCAACGGGTGGGGCCGAGTCCACATTCAATTAGCACGCGGTTTCAGGGAGCCGGACTCAGGGCACAACATGGAAGTTCAGCGCAGCGAGCAGGGTGGAGAGCACGATCGCGTGGAGGAAGCCCGACGGCTGCGCCGCCTGCAGGTCATGATGAGCATGGTGATGTCAGTGATCAGCCAGGATCCCGGCGTCACACTCGAAGAAGCGTCCGAGATGGCTGCCAACGCCCGTCGAGCGGCGCTAAGCATGTTTCCGGACAAGGAACTGGCGTACGACTTGATCTATCGCCCCCGCCTCCAGCGCTTGATGAACGAACGCTTTCGGCTGCAGTAATTGTCCCGGCCTGGTTTCACTCTTGCCGACTTTGGTCCCGAGTTCCGTGCTTGCCTTGACAGCGAGCGAGAGCCGGTTAAGCTTGACCCATCTATCATCCAACCTCCGCGAGGGCTTCATGAGACAAGCCAGTTCGTACCGGCAGCTTTGCATCATTTTGTTAGTCTGCCTTGCTGCTTCGCCGGCATTTGCGCAGGATCCCACGAAGGTCGAGCCCACCCACTACAAACTGGCCTTTGAGAACGATACCGTGCAGGTTGTGAACGTCCACTACGGGCCGCACGAGAAGTCAAGTTTGCACGCGCACCCAGGAGGCGTGGTCGTGGTTCTTACAGAGGGCCATCTCCGCTTTACCGATGAGCATGGAAAGACGCAGGAGGTGTACGCAAAGCCGGGTGAGTCGCGCTGGTTCCCGCCCTTCAAACACCAGGTCGAAAACCTAGGCGATACCGCCTACAACGCCGTTTATATCGGCATCAAGCACCACTCCAGCGGACAGGCCAGCCTCGACAAAACGCCGCCGAAGATGGACGAGGCTACGAAGAAACTGGTCGCTGAGGCACTGCTAGCCGCTGCCAATCAATAAGCCCGATTCGGGAAACCCCTAACAAAATCTTGAGGGGCGCTTTCCGATGCCATTTCTCTCTTTTTCGTTCACGCGAATTGGTGACGCGCAGGCGTCCTGTTGGTGATTCCAGTCACGGAATTTCCGGTTCAACTAGTCCACAGTTAAAAGTGGATGAGAAGGTTTATGTGGTGGCTGGGATTCCCAGAAACGGAGGTACTGGATTTTTGATTACCTCCTACCTATTTCCGCTCGTTTTGGGTGCATGGGCGCTACTGATCGCCTTCTGGACAATAGCTCGCCGCGAACATAATGACCTCGTGGCCCAGTTTGAGAAGACCTGCGCCATGGTCAAGCAGTTGGAGCGCGAGCGGGACGCGGCGATGCAGGAGCTGTTCCGGCGTTTCTCCGAAGAAGGCAAGCTCAACAAGCAGAAGAGTCAGTTTGAAGCGCAACTAGCGGAGTATGAAAAGTATGCCGCGCTCGCCCAGTTGGCGCTAGGTGCAGCTCATGAAATCAATAATCCTCTGCTGGGAATTCTGTCGCATCTCGAACTTGAGCTGAATTACGCCCAAGGCGAAGAGCGCGACGAGATCGAGCAGTGCATCGAGTGCGCGCGGCGTATCTCCGTCACGCTGCGCAGCCTGATGAACTATGCGCGCCCCAGCCCGTTGGTTCTCAGCAAGGTCAACCTCCACCACTTGGTATCGGATACGGTGGCATTCCTTGAGCATCAACCCATGCTCCGCGGCCGGATTCTGGAGAGCCGTGTTCCCAGCGACCTGCCTGCAATCCGGGTGGATGCCAACCAGCTATCGCAGATCCTCATGAATCTTCTGTTGAACGCAGCGCAGGCGACTTCGGAAGGAGGCCGTATTACGGTCTCAGC
>PLHN01000470.1 GCA_003139975.1 Acidobacteriaceae bacterium | reverse complement strand
AGTTGCATAGGAGCGACCATGACCCTCAAAAACGCGGCGCTACTAGCTTTGGTCGGGACGATACTGATGACGGCTCTCCTTGTGTGGAATTTCGTCTTCAACGTCCTTAATGTTTTCCGTGGCGTGGAGGCTCCGATANNATGGTGTTCTTTTTCGTGTTCCATAGAACGCAGTCGTGATTTTGGCGAGAGTTCAGCTACGGACGGCTCTGGGTGCGGGACCCATTGGGAAATCCCTTCTACCGCGATTTGCCTGCCCGGACGGGGTTTGGGTCGGGCGCAATGCCTCAATCCCCATTGCGGGCTTTTGTGGCCAGTCAGAAAACGATGTGGCGGAACCATGACGACCGGGAAATGCGAGTCGATAGGCACTGTCTGCTCCGCCCCTACCCAAAATTGTGCTTTTACCCGACTCTGTACAGCTATTCCAAGCCCCTCCACAAATGTGCAAACAATTACCTCCACCCCTTCAAAGTCCCGTTATTCGCCATTTTCCTTCGTCCAGGTTTGGTACCGGGCGTGCTTCCACGATGCTTGGAGTAGCGCACATCCGCAGTTCTGGCCATATGATCCTTCCCCCTCTCCGCGTTCGGGAGACAGACTCGGGTTTACACCAATTCCCATCGGGAGGTTCATTGTGTCAAACAAGAAATCGTCTGTGCTTGTCTTACTGCTCATGTTGCTCACCTTCGCCAATATTTCAGTGGCGGCGACGACCTATAGTGCTGCCAATGTCAGGGGCAGCTACAGCGTTCTGATGAATGGTTACAGTGGGTCATCCAGCGAAACCGCATGGCTGGGAATGTTCAACTTCGATGGCATCAACGCAGTGAGCGGGTACATCACGATCATGGACAGCGGTAGTCTGAGCGTTGCCACGATTTCGAGTGGAAGCACCTATTCTGTGAGCCCCAATGGAACTGGGTCCATCACGATCAACGTCGCGGGCAGCATGGGGAGCGAAACCGGGTACGTCGCTTTCACATTGAACTCGGTGTCAGCTTCAATCGCTAAAAGTCTGCAATTGCTGCTTATCGACACCAGTGCGAACGACGCCCACGTAAGGGCAGGCACTGCGAACTTGATCAACCTCTCCGCCTCAGCGACTGTGGCCAAGCTAAAAGGCACCTACAGTCTCCTGTTGAACTCATGGACAACGGGAACCCAGCAGGGGATGGTCGGGACCATCGTGTTTGATGGCAAGGGCAGGGTGACAGTCTCCTTTACCGACCAACTGGCCGAACAGACCGCCACGACGGCCACAGGCAGCGGAACCTACTCCGTCAATTCCGACGGGAGCGGCTCCATAAGCCTGACGCTCTCGAACAGCACAACCATGCAGCTCGACTTCGTGATGAACTCAATTACTGGAGTCGCCAAGGGGATTCAACTGATGGACGTAACCGCTCCCAGCAGCACTTCGGTTGACACTGGCATCGCAGTTTACGAATGAAGGCGAGAATGCTAATCTCCCAATCCCAGCGGCAAAGCATGGGATTGAGTGAGTGACCTCAAACTTGAAAGCCTGCCGCATTTCAGCAGGCTCCGTTGGCTATCGCAGCATCCTACTTCTTCCCCGCCCTCACCTGCGCCCACCTTGCCCGCTGTGCGGCTGCAATTCGTCTGCTACCAACAACAGTTTGTGCCGTGGGCTGCCCTGATTCTTCGCTGGTTTTGTCCCTCTAGGTTCGAGCTGACGCAATACTTGAGTCAGTTTTGAAATCTCTTCTCCTGCTGTGTGATGGATTCAATGCTCACCATCTTCTCCATGTCGTAGATGCGACCGGAGCGCATAGCACGCATCCACGCGGTCAACACTGGCGCACCTGTTCTATCTGGTAGATTGTGCGTGGGGAGGAAAACAACCTCATGAAACCTAACGCCCTAACACGCGACGAATTGATTGAGGCAATGAGCAGACTCGGCAACAATCCCGTTGTATGGTTAGGATCAACCGGGCTAGCCAAAGATGCTGTCGGTGGGGTGGTTACGGCATATCAGGATGGCAAACCTCTCATTGGTCTGCAACCGGCAAAGACACAATCGAACATAGGCGACGTGCCAACGACCTCACAGGTCCATGAAGCACGCGAGAAATTGCGTCTAGCAAAGAATCGCTTTGCTAATTCTTATGAGTTACATCTAGCGGGGGAGATCATAAAAACAGATTTTACCCTCATCAAGAACGAGTACGACGCTATGATTGACGGGGTGCTTGACCTATTGCATAAGTTCTAAATGGCGGGCGCACTCCCGATGGACAGAGAAGAGTCTTAAGCGTGGCGGGAGGAGTTCGCTCTTGGGAAACCGGCTGCCCCCATTTCTTGTATCGAGTACACCACCTCGGGTTAGTGCTTCTTCGCAGCCCGTATCTTCGCCCACCTTGCCCGCTGGGAGACTGCGATTCTTCTTTTGCCAGCAGCAGACAGCCTGCGCCGTGGCACTGCCCCGTGTACCAAATAGAAAAGGGCCCGACGCCCTTCGGCTATCAGCCCTCACCCCTCGCTATGGGGATTCTACTCTCCTAGCATCCTCTTTGCCGCCTTTAACCTTTGCTTGCGATACGTCGGGCTAGGTTCATTCTGCCTGATGTAGTCATGGAGGATTTGCGTGAGCATATTGGCATTCTGCTCCGCGAGACGCCTGACTTTGGAAAGTTGCCGGATTCGCCACAGGTTAGACCTTCGACGGCTGTTACACATCTCCGGTAATCTGCTCAAGGATGTTCACTGTTTGACCCCTTTCACGCCCGCCACATCTCTTCCAGCTTTCTTGGGTCTTCCAGTTCCCATGGGACGGTCCACCAACTCTGCCATTCTTTCGAGCGGCTTTTGCCTTGGCTTCAGATTTCACTCTTCCACCGTTGGCTCCCCGCCGGCGGAAAGGGGTAACGGAAGCCTGCGAGAGACGCACGTACATCACTGGTAATTACGAAAGCGTAACAGTCTTCTCAGTGTTGCTCTTAGGACGGCTGTCTCAGCAAGAATGGTGAGAATGGACCCGAAAGACCCCGCCCTTCCCTCGCTTCATAGCCTTGGCATGTGGCTCGACCCAGACGGACACAAATTTCTGATGTGTACGCTTTGCAAAATTGCCTTTGAACTCCCAGCAGGGAAAAGCTACCAAGCGATAGCCGAAGAATTTGATTCCCGCCCTTGTGTTCCGATGGATGAACCTTTCTTCGCGCAATGACCCATGGATGAGCAAGATGGGATTTCCGCATTGCCTATTTCTTCCCCGCCCTCACCTTCGCCCACCTTGCCTTTTGCGCCAGCACGATTCTCCTTCTTCCAGTCTCCCCTGGGAGCTGGCGGGATGGGCGTTGTCTACAAAGCTGAGGACACCCGGCTGCACCGCTTTGTAGCCCTTAAGTTCCTGCCCGACGACGTGGCCCGCGATCCTCAGACCCTCAGCCGATTCCAGCGCGAGGCTCAGGCTGCTTCCTCTCTGAATCATCCTAACATCTGCACCATTTACGACATCGGCGATACACCCAAAACGTGGAGGCCTACGACGCGTATCTTCGCGGGCGAGCCCTGATTGGCCAGTTCGACCTTCCCGCAAACCTTGCGCTGATGCGCAAGGACTTTGAACAAGCACTGCGCCTCGATCCGAACCTCGTGCCTGCCCTGGCGGGTCTTGCCTTGGTGGAATGCCAGTACTATCGGGATGTTGAGTCGGATCCAGCACGCCTGCACCGGGCCGAAGCCCTGGCCCAAAAGGCGTTGGCCATTGATCCTCACGTCTCAGACGTTCATACGGCGCTCGGCCAGATTGCGGGGCGGCAGTACGATTACCGGCGGGCCGCGGAAGAGTTTCAGGAAGCGCGCCGGCTGGAGCCGGATAACGCCCTTGACTGGGACCAAGTCTCGTGGGCTCAGTCCCACCTCCGGCGTTCCCGATTTCGGTCTTGCCCAGGGTCTATCTGGCCAAGAAGGAGTACGACCGCGCTCTGCAGTATTTCCTCCGGATCCCGGAAAAACAAAGGCAAGCGGCAATCTACCGATTTTCGGCTAGTTCGATTTACGCCGGCTTGGGAAAGAAGGAAGAAGCGCTCGACGAGCTAGAGAAAGCATTCGAGGAAGGCTACCGCGATTCCCCCGCCATTGACGCCAGCCCTCATCTCGCCGCGCTCCGCTCCGACCCCCGCTTTCAGCAACTCCTCCGCCGCTACCGCAAGTAATGCATTCTGGGAAGACTACTCTTCCCTACTTGCCGCGCGCGCTCGTCCGGCATCTTGGGCATCAGCACAGCGCGGGCGACAAACGGGCTAACCGGGAGTAATCCGCCGTGAACGAAGCGCTGAGCTGGGGATTCAATCTGTCAACCGTGTGTTTGGTCTGACACTTACCCTCAAAACGAAGGTAACTCAAGAGTGATTACAATCACAACGGGAAGGAAAAAGAAGCGGGTATGCTCGCGGTATGTACACGATCAGCCGAGGCAAGAGCGGCGGTCTGATTCTCAACTGTAAACGCTGTTCGCACGTTGAGCGCGTTAACGAGTTCGATGACAGGCTCGGTAACCGTCGCACGCAGGCCGCTCGTGCCATGTTGAATCATGTACGCAACGAGCACGGCAAAGAGCCGATAGGAAAACCCAACTCTCAGATCATGGAACGATGGTACTGAGCTGAACCCGTTGAATCGACCCAGAGAGAACCCGCTCTGGGTCCTTTCTCTTTGCATGATCGGAATCGGCTCGGCGTAACCGTACCGGGGAGGAGACGGCAACGGTTAGGGGCGCAATCTATGAACGAGACTAGCGTATACATCGTTGAACGAGATGCGTGGTCCATCGAAAGGCAATGTGAGGTGCATTTCCGCCTGACCTACGAGCGCGTGTTCCTTCCGGTTCAAAATCTCTGGCGGGATTTTCTGGTTCATTGCGAGGAAATAGGTCCGGCTCTCCCGTCCCAAAATCTTGCTCCGGCATTTGTGAGATAGGCATGGAATTTTTCCAGCTTCACCATCCGCTAAACGCGACCGTGTTGTGTGACCGCAAAGGCTGCGAGCAAGTGGCCGACTACNNGCGGCGCTATCGTAAGGCAATCCCAGAGGTCAAAATGTCGAACCGAAAGCCCCATTCATTCTTCACTAATCCATGCCGCATGGGCTGCCTGCAACCGACCCAGAGTTCCTTCGAGCAGGTCGTAAAGTCCTTGCGCTTGAGCCCTGAGCAATACGCCGCGTCACCCCAACTCAAAGCGTGGGTCAAGCGAAACAAGAGAGACAAGTACGTTCCTCCCGATCTTCTCGCAACATTCGGATTCAAGCTCGGGGCGGAGGTTTAGCAGCAGCAGAAGATGCCAGCATCGTTGTATTCGTGTTCTCTTTCGAGAGCGTTAGCTATGATGTGCTGGAATCGATGAGCACAACCCCCAAAACTCCACGTGGTTCATGGTGTCCGTGCAGTAGCCATTCCGCAGGTGACGAGGGAAAGAGCGGAACAAATTGCCATCGTCTTTTTCATGGTTGCCTCGCTAAAGTCGCGCAGGTCGTGCGTGGATGTTGGACTCTGGATGGCGTAGATAAGTTGGCTCCATTCAGAGAAACAGTAAAAATCTGAACTTCATTGCCTTGTACCCCCGCCGATCTCTGACACTGTTCGTCTTCGATAGTCCAATCCCATGAAAGGCATTCAGACCGACTTCCCGGAATTACTGCGGCGGAGGCGTGGTGGTAGTGGTCGTCGTCTCACTATGCTCCCGCTGGGGTGGGGTCGTGGTTGTAGTCGTTGTTTGCTTCTCCTTCTTCACCTTCTTGTGATGGTGCTTGTACTTCGTGGTGCTCTCGTTCGTCTGAGTGGTTTGGGTCTGGGGCCGATCCGGAGTCTGCGTCGTCGTAGTGGTGGATTGCGTAGTGTCCTGTGCCATTACTGGCAGCGACAGTGCAAGCACGACGAGCGCTCCAAAAACAACAGCAAATAGCTTCTTGGATTTCATTCACTTTCTCCTTATGATGCCTAATTTACGCAGCGATTCCAACCGTGGCTAAATGCGACCTTTGACGCATTAGTAGGTTCGTTTGTTTGCGAGCACAATGCTGTGCAAAACAGCTCATGTCGCGACTGCGTACCGTGTCGACATGCCGGACCGCTCTGACATGTCACGGAGCCCAGCCCTGCGGATACGCAGACGCGATCCTTTCCGGGATTACCGTGTTGCCTTCCCGCCACAGGAAACGTCATCTGTAATGGCCCTTCTATTGCTCCCTAAGGAATTACAGCCGTCCGTGATCGGGACTCACCCCGTTAACGATTCTCCGGTCAGATCATTGAAGGCAAATGCTTAACTGCATTTTATAAGCACTGATGAAAGTCAGTCTAGTTAGCGAGCAAAAGTGGTCTTTGTCCAGCATTTAGACGCCCGCGTCCGAAGTTCGGACGGGGAGCATGCCAAGAAACGCCGCAGACCCACAATCCATCACATTTGTTCCCATAGGTGCCCGCAATACCGCCTCATGCGGGCGCGTCGCTACATAACCGTTTGGCCGCCCGTCGCGACAGGTCTTGAGGGATGTGAAGGAGGTTACCTTTCAAGCCTTGACCGGCCCGAGAGAGCACCGACCAGGAGTTCGCGTTGAAAAACAAATACATAGGGCTGAGAGTAGGGATGGCGTTTGCCGTCCTGCTTGCCCTCTTGTTGGGCATCGGGCAGTCGGGGCTACGACGGGTGCAGGAAATCAATGCAACGCTTAACGACATCACTGGCAGGCGGTCAGCCAAGCTGCAACTGTCACGAGAAGCGTTCGAGCTTTCCAACCAGAACAGCCGTATCACGATGGAAATATTTCTGGTGCGGGATAAAGCACGAATCGAGACGCTGTTGGCTACGAGGTCCGAGAACAGCAAGAAGGTTTCGCAGTTGCTGGCAGAGATGGGAAGCCGCTGTGAGTCAGAAGAAGAGAAGCATCTGCTCGCGGAGGCAAACGGAACGAGACATTCCTACGTCGAGAGCTACCTGCGAGCCCTACACTTGCTTGTCGATGAAAAGAAACACGACGCGGCGGCGGCGGTCATGGTCAACGAAACCCTGGCGTTGCTGCTCAAGTATCACGGCGCCTTGGACCAGATCGTTGAGTTTCAGCAGGGTGAATTGGACAGGGCTGTCAAGCAAGCCCAAGCTGACTACATCAAAACCCATCGTCTGGCCTCCTTGCTGGCTTTGCTATCTGCGACGATTGCCCTCGGGATCGCGGTATTCACAACCCGGCAGGCTCAAAAGATCTTCCGGCAGGATGCGGCGGCACGGGAGAGTGTTGAATTTGAGTTGCAACGCAGCGAAGAACGCATGCGGATGGCGATGGAAGCGGCAAAGATCGGTTTCTGGGATTTGGATGTCATTAAGGATGAACACGTGTGGTCAGACACCTGCAAAGTTTTGCTGGGCGTGCCACGAGACAGCTCGGCAAGCTACCAAGCCTTGATCAACGCTGTACATCCAGACGACTGGGAAATGATGCGAGCCAAGATTGACGAGGCACTTCAGGAAAAACGAGACTACGCCGTTGAGTTCCGCGTTGTTTGGCCTGACAATAGCGTGCACTGGCGCATGTCCACCGGGCAGGCCTTCTATGACGACGCTGGGCACGTGAAGCGCATGTCAGGCGTCACCATGGACATCGATGAGCGCAAATACGCAGAGGAACGTCTGCATCTACAGGCAGCAGCTTTGGGAGCGGCAGCAAATGCCATCGTTATTACGGATTTCCGCGGCGCAATCGTGTGGGTCAATGATGCCTTTACGACCATGACTGGCTACAGCAAGGAAGAGGTATTGGGCAAGAATCCTCGCCTGCTGAAATCCGGAGAGCAGCCCGACGGTTATTATGCCAGTCTCTGGTCTACGATTTCCTCAGGCAAGGTCTGGCGCGGCGAAATTGTCAACAGGCGGAAAGATGGGACGAACTACGCCGAAGAGATGACGATCACGCCTGTGACCCAAGACGGCATTGCCTACGATACACATTTCGTAGCCATCAAACAGGACATTACAGAGCGTAGACGAACGCAAGATGCACTTGTAGAAAGCGAAGAGCGTTATCGGTCGCTGTTTGAAAACATGTTGGAGGGGTTCGCATACTGCGAGATGCTTTTTGACGAACGTGGATGTCCAATAGATTTCGTCTACCTCGCTGTCAACAGTGCATTTGGAAAGTTGACCGGCTTGGAAAACGTAGTGGGCAAGAGAGTTACCGAGGTCATTCCCGGAATCAGAGACTCGCAGCGAGATTTGTTTGAGAGATATGGTCGAGTGGTTCTGACCGGCGAGCCGGAGAGATTCGAGATCGAAGTTAAAGCCTTGGGGATATGGTTCTCCATCTCGGCCTATGCTGCGGGAAGCAGATGCTTTGTAGCTACGTTCGATAACATCACTGAGCGCAAGCAGTCTGAGGAAGCTCTGCTTTTCAACAATGCCCTGCTGGAGGCACAAACTGAGACGGCCATTGACGGTATCCTCGTCGTTGACGGCTCTGATCAGATCATCCTGGCAAACAGGCAGTTCGGACGCAATTTCGAAATACCGGATGAACTTTTGAGCACACGAGACGATCTTATCGTCCGCAAGTACGTGGCCGATAAAGTCGAAAACCCCGAAGCTTTCATCGAGAAGGTCAAGTATCTCAATAGTCAACGGGATGAAAAAAGCAGGGATGAACTTAGATTTAAGAATGGGAAGAGATTCGACCGATACTCTGCGCCTCTAGTGGACTCAAAATGCCGGTATCGGGGTAGAATCTGGTATTTTCGCGACATCACGGATCGCAAAATCGCCGAAGAGCGGGTCCAATTCCTGGCCTATTACGATGCTCTTACTGGATTGCCCAATCGGACTCTTCTTCAGGATCGATTAAGTAAGGCCCTCGCCACTGCTCGTCGGCAGAAGCACAAAGTTGCGCTTCTGTTTGTTGATCTCGACCGCTTCAAGAACATCAACGATTCGCTCGGGCATTCGTTCGGTGACCTTTTTCTGCAAGAAGTGGCCGAACGACTCAAAAGATGGGCGCGTGAACAGGACACCGTGGCGCGGGTTGGCGGAGACGAATTCCTAGTCGTGCTGACCAATGTAAGAGAAATTCCCGACGCGGCAGTTGCGGCTGAACGGCTCACGAATGCAATGGCCGCTGAATTCGCGGTTCAAGGTCGGCACTTACGTATAGGTTGCAGCATCGGTATAAGCATTTTCCCCGAACACGGTACGGATGGTGAAACCCTGATCAAAAACGCCGATGCAGCAATGTATTCCGCCAAAGACCGCGGAGGTAACAACGTCCAGTTCTTTACGCAGGACATGAATGTTCAGGTGGTAGAGCGATTGACTCTGGAAAACAGCCTGCGACTCGCACTGGAAAAGCGAGAATTATCTCTCGTGTACCAGCCGCAAATGGATATTGCAACTGGAAGGATCATTGGACTGGAAGCTCTCCTGCGTTGGCAACACCGGGAATTGGGACTCGTGCCGCCAGATAAGTTCATAGGGATTGCTGAGAACAGCGGCTTGATCATGCCCATCGGTGAATGGGTGCTGCGTACTGCCTGCGCTCAAGCCCGGAAATGGCAAGACGACGGGTTTATCGCCGTGCCGGTTGCGGTAAATGTGTCAGCCGTGCAGTTCCGTCAAGAGGGCTTCTGTGAACTGATCAGGAAGGTACTCCACGAGACTGGTCTTGCTTCCAAGTATCTAGAACTGGAACTCACAGAAAGCCTCCTTCTAACAAGCGGTGAGGTGACGCTTTCAGTGATTCAGGAATTAAAGGGTTTGGGGGTGGAACTAGCGATTGATGACTTTGGGACCGGCTACTCCAGCTTCAGCTACTTGCGACAGTTCAGGGTCGGCAAGCTCAAGATCGACCGTTCGTTTATCCGCGATGTCGCTGCGAATTGCGATGACGCGGCGATCACTGCCGCAATCATCAGCATGGCAAAAAGCCTGAATCTTAAAGTGATTGCCGAAGGGGTCGAGGACGAAGCACAAATGTCATTCCTGCGGGCGCATCATTGTGACGAAATTCAAGGCTATTACTTCAGCAAGCCTTTATCGGCCGACGAGGTTGCAGCCAAACTGCGAGCCGACTGCTCCGAAGCGCACGTCAACGCGCAAGCGAGCGGGAAACAATCATGACAAAGGCAAAGGGCCTCCATGGCCAAGTCCCGGTCAGCCTCACGGGACAGCGCGCACCAAGGTAACTAGTTCAATACGCCCCAGCCTTCTTCTCCTGCTATACTGTTACTGACGCTTTTGCCACGGTTTGCTCGTCACGCGGTGGTCGCTCTTTTCGACCAGATTTATCTCCGCATTTCCTGCCCGCCGTTTTATTTGCGTGAATTCCAAAAAACCAAAATGTGAGCGGCAGGGCCACTCTCGACGTGTGTCAGAGTGTGCGTGACAAAGCCGCTCCAGAAAGTAACAACTCGAATGTCCACATTTACAGAACTGCCCCTGTCTTCTTCATTACAGAAGAATCTGGCCGCAGCTCAATTCGTTACCCTCACACCTATCCAGGAAAGCGCGATTCCGCCGGCTCTTGAAGGCCGGGACGTCATCGGCACCGCCCAAACGGGCACAGGCAAGACCCTGGCGTTTCTTATTCCATTGATCGAAATTCTGAACCGGGAACCGGTTCGCAACACGGTCGCACTTGTGCTGCTGCCAACGCGTGAACTCGCGATGCAAGTGCACGAACAATACGAGCAACTGCGCACCAAGACCATGCCCAAGGCTGCTCTGGTCATCGGCGGCGTATCGGAAAAGGCACAGATTGAGGGTCTTCGGGCCGGCTCGGGTTTGGTGATTGCCACCCCCGGAAGGTTGCAGGATCTGATGAATCGCAAGTTCGCCGACCTGCGCCATATCAAGGTGCTCGTGCTCGACGAAGCCGATCGCATGCTGGATATGGGATTCTTGCCAGCGATCCGGCGCATTCTCGCGGTGCTGCCGCAACAACGGCAGACCCTGTGTTACTCGGCTACGCTGGAGCAATCAGTGGCTGGGCTAGTGCATGACTACATGCGCGATCCGGTGCGGGTTGCTTTGGGCTCGGTGCTCAAGCCCGCGGAAAGCGTGCAACTCAAGGCTTACGAAGTGCGGCCGGGAGAGAAACTCGACGTTCTCCGCCAATTGCTGTATTCGGAAAAAGGCCAAACACTAATCTTCACGCGCACCAAGCGTGGCGCCGAACGGCTCGCCAAGGAACTGGTACGCGACGGCTTCAACGCCGCCCTGATTCATGGCGATCGTTCGCAATCGCAGCGCAACGCTGCTTTGAATGGCTTTCAGGAATGCCGCTACCAGGTGCTGGTTGCCACCGATATCGCGTCGCGTGGTTTGCACGTCGACGATGTGGCGCACGTCATTAACTACGACCTGCCCAAGATGGCTGAGGATTTCATCCACCGCGTGGGCCGCACCGGGAGAGCCGGACTGCAAGGGCTCGCGTCAACACTGGTGGCAGGTGCGGAGGTGCTGGAACTTCGTCAGATCGAACGGACGCTCAAGCTAAGAATTGAGCGCATGCAAAATGACGCGGCCGTCGAACGCCCAAAAAGAATCATTCAAAACACGCTGGCCTCGCGGACATTAACGGCTTTGCCGGGAGAAGTGTTTGTCTAGAGTGCAGACCGGGTCGCCGGGGCATTCACCTGTGGCGACCGGCAAGCACGAATTAATGAGTGTGCCCGCCACCGGGTACGGATTCCTCGGCAGGTTCCGATTCCTCGACGCCCAAGTTAAATAGAGCCGCCTGCGCCGCGGCGTGCTCGCGCAACTCAGCCATTTCGTCCACGCTGCCTTCGGCGGGCTTCTCCTGTTTGCGCTGGTTTCTGCGCTCTAATTTCTCCCGTTGCTTTTGCTGCCGCGTCTGCTCTTTTTGGCGCTTCGTAAATGTCGATCTGCCTCTTGGCATACTCCGTCTCCCAATGTGTTTGGTGTTAATCGCTGGCCGATCATGCTCGCAACAGGCCAGACTATAGTTTGCAAATAAGAACGCGACGAGCCTACCAGCGCGGTTCGCGCGGCTGGCGTGGATGGCCGCGATAATCGTCGCGGCTGTGCCCGCCGCCTCCGCCGCCGCCAAAGCGCTGGCCGCCACCACCACCGCCGCCTCTGGCCCGGTCGGTCTTTGGTTTGGCCTCGTTGATAGTCAACGGCCGCCCGCCGAGATCCTTCCCGTTTAGCGCTGCGATGGCCTTATCGGCCTCGCCGGCATTGGTCATTTCGACAAAAGCGAAACCGCGCGATCGTCCGGTATCGCGGTCGGTCACGAGGGTGACTTTCTCCACCGCGCCATGAGCCTCGAAAACGCCTCGCAGTTCGGCTTCGGTTGTGCTGTGGGGCAGATTACCGACGTAAAGGTTCTTCATTGCAAGTCCTTTCTTAGCAAGTCGTCTTTTAGCAAGTCGTCCAGAGTGCGAGGTGGAGCAGCGGCGTATTCAGCATACCGCGTCTCGAGGTCTCGTGGTGGGACGGGCCTGTTCCGCATCGCTTGCGTACGTGCATTGGATGCCGAGCGCACGGCCGAGATTCGCCGCGACGCCTCCAGGATTCCCCAGCGCTGAGTCAGATCTCCGAGATTGAGTGCAAGCGCCGCTTTCACATCCGCCACTGTGCCATCGTAATCATCGTGCTGAATGGCCGGAGCCGGAGCGGGCGAGTCGGAAAGGTAATGGGGTGCTCCAACCAGAAAAGCAAATCGTTGGCTTGGTGTAGCGCCGCGAATATCGTCGCAAAATTTGTCGCGGCTGGATCGTATGTTTTCGACGTTGATAAGAACCAGATCATACAGGGCGGCTTTCCACCAGCAACGTGCTTCGCCAATATCGGCAGCCGAGTCGACTTCGATGCCGAGCTTCCTCATGATTTCGGCGCGCAGTTCACGTTTCTGAGAGGAGGCGTCGATCAGGAGCACGCGCCTTTTCTTCTCTGTAGTCGGGATGGGCGCGGAAAGCTTGGTCGTCAGAAGAGGCGTTGTCATGGGCTGGGTGGTCATGCCGTCACCGGCCTGGGCGCCATTGTAGGTGGAGTGTTCACCGGTTTGCCCGGCAGCGCTGCGCACGCCAGTAATTCACGAGTCCGTTTCCGCCGAGCGATCTTCTGCTTGCGCTCCCGGTGATACCTGGACTTGTCGCCATTCATTGAAGACATAATGAACTCCTGTTGTTTGGGCTGGTTTAAAGATCCGCCAGGTGAATCACAATCTTGCTGGCGGCGGGGTTGAGACTCTCGGCATGAACGATTTTCTTAGCAGCAATGGCGAAACCGCGAACAGTGCCAGAGTCGCCAGGTCGAATATGGATACGAATTCTTGGGAAAACTGACTCCGTTGGAAGGGCGTGAAGATTCCGAGAACTCCCAGAAAAACGAGTGCCCACACGAGCTTGCCGATGAGAAGGCTGCGAACGGCGAGCGCGGTTGTTGCCACCGACACGATGATGCAAACCGCCATCCGGTAGTCGGTTGATGAGCTAAACAACACGGTGGCTGCGAGGGTCGCAGTCGCGATCCAGGTAATGAGGCGGATCAAGATGCACCACCCATTGGTCTACGCCCGCTTTGAGCAGAGACAAGCGGCGACTTCTTCCGGGAGAACCGACGATACAAGCAGACCCCTCTCGATCTCTCAATCGCGAAGGCGCAAGGATTCCGGTGACGTGTCTTCGAGGTTAAGTGGTTCCAGTATACGCTGTCCGACGGTGTCTGGCTGAAAGATATCGCCATGGCGATGACGCCCGCACCGTGATTGGGTGTATGAGGGTCGTTTTGTTCGCGGAGTTCGTACGAACGATTCAAGAGTTGTTGGGCGGCTGATGGTGCAATTTGAACTGTCCCTGCCCAGCGCGCGACTCAGCTTGCTAATCGTGCGTTCTAAGCGTATTATGATTATGTGCGTTGGACCGAATCGGTCGCTAGCAGTTCTCGCCTCAACAGCCAGTAACCTGCGCAAGTTCTTCCGACTCCATCCAGCGTAACTACACAAAAGGAAACGAATACAAGTATATGGAACAAGGAACAGTAAAGTGGTTCAATGACGCCAAAGGCTACGGTTTTATCAGCCGTCAGAATGGCGAAGATGTTTTTGTGCACTTCTCAGCGATCCAGGCGGGCGGTTTCAAGAGCCTGCAGGAGGGCCAGACGGTGCAGTTTGACGTGACCAAGGGTCCGAAGGGCTGGCAGGCTGAGAACGTCCAGGCGCTCTAAAATGTGAACGTGCAAGAGGCGATTTCCACGGATCTCGCCTCTGCGCTTTCTTCTGCATCGGACACGGGCGCTACCGATTTTGAAGTCAGGCTGTTATTCTATTGTTTATGCTCCACTGTTAGTCAATGCTTCGGAGGAATTGTTTCTGACACGCGACGAAATCAGCTCTTCCTACGCGATCATCCGACATAACGTCCGCACCTACCGCTCGGACGGAGTCGTCGAAGTAATCCGGGGCAAGCAGAACGCAGAATCAGAAGTGAAAAAGTTCGAAGAATCCCAACACCCATCTGATCGTCACGAGGGCTGGCGCTACTTTCTTGAGAAAACCGATCTGAAGGCGGGAATAGACCCGTCCGAAGCCACCCACCGGCGCCAAGCGGAATTGGAAGTACGGGAATCGAAGGCGCTGCAGGAAGCGCAGGCTCCCATCGTTCCCTTCGGCAGACCCACAGAGATGAAGCGGGCCTGAAAACCAGCAGTACCCATTCTCTCTGGTTCGGTTCGCAAAGTCTCCTAATCCATCTCCTTGCTTTCTCTTGATTCTCACTCGCTCGTTATTCCTCTCTTCGCGAACGACAAGGGTTTATCCCCGCGCAAAAAAACGCG
>PLHN01000540.1 GCA_003139975.1 Acidobacteriaceae bacterium | reverse complement strand
ACACTTAACTTCCTTGCCACACTTAGTCAGATTGCCCCTAAGGCCTCTGAACGGCTTCATGGCGACGCTCATAGCTTCATTATAGCCACAGGGAAGAACGGCGGTTCAGGCGCGCTTGCGGGCCGGCGCTTGCGGTTGCTCCGCTTCGTTATTGGCTCCAGCAGAGNNGCCCAGTTGATCATGACGACGATGCGATTGCGGAATCCGATGAGGAAAAGGATGTGGATGAAGAGCCACGCGAGCCAGGCGAAGTAGCCAGATAGTTCGAACTTCCCAAACTGGGCTACGGCGGCGGCGCGGCCAATTGTGGCCAGGCTTCCCTTATCGTGATAGTGGAACTTGCGGCGCGGTTGGCGCTCCCGATCGCGCGCGATCATCTCGGCGGCCCAGATACCCTGCTGGATCGCAACTTGGGCGACGCCCGGAAGCATCTTGCCCCGATGGTCTGGGAATGCCGCCAGATCGCCAATGATGAATACCTCGGGATGCGCGGGAATGCTGAGGTCGGATTCCACAAGCACGCGGCCAGCGCGATCGATCGGCACACCTAAGTTTCGGCCCAGCGGCGAAGCAGCGACGCCCGCCGCCCATAATACAACGGCTGCCATGATCTTCTGGTCGCCAATCCACACCGCGCCGGGCTCGATCTTGGTGACCGTCTGCGACGTACGGACTTCCACGCCCAAGCGCTCTAATTGCTGTTGGGCCTTGCGCGACAAGTCATCCGAATAAGCAGGGAGCACGCGTGGACCGCCCTCGAGCAGCAGAATGCGGCTTTGCTCGGGCTTCACGTTGCGGAACTGGTGCGTCATGGCATGGCGGGCGATCTCGGCCAAGGTTCCAGCCAATTCCACGCCGGTCGGTCCGGCTCCTACGACCACAAACTGGAGCGGCATGGAGCCTTGTCCCTGGACGGCCTGGCGCTCGGCCAATTCGAAAGCCAGCAAAACGCGGCGGCGAATCTCGATGGCGTCTTCGATTGTCTTGAGGCCGGGGGCCAATGGAGCCCAGTCTTCGTGGCCAAAGTAGGCATGGGTCGCGCCGGAAGCGACGATCAGGTAGTCGTAGGCCAGAGCCTGATCCTTTGTAATAACCCTCCGTTCATCCAGGTTGAAATCAACCGCTTCTTCAAGCAACACTTCAACATTGGGGTGAGCGCGAAGGATCCAGCGGATGGGCGCCGCGATCTCGCCGGGAGAGAGGCCGGCGGTCGCTACCTGATAGAGCAGTGGCTGAAAAGTGTGATGATTCTTGCGGTCGATGACGACGACCTGAACGGGCAGGTGAGCAATGGTCTGCGCGGCGGTCAAGCCGCCAAAGCCGGCGCCTACGATTATTACCCGCAGTTTCGGCTTGTTATCCATCCACTAATATAGATTCGCGGGCCGAGCATTCAGACGAAAAGTTTTGTGGCCGATGGCGGCGGACTAATGGGGGCGGCTCGGGCATTTCAACATTCGAAATTACGCGCCGATCTCAACCAAGGCATCATTGTGCTGGCTTCGTTGCGCGTTGCCGCATACACTGCTTTTTCATACGTTAATGACTGACGCCCCTGCGAAGTTCCGGCTAGCCGCCTCGCGCTTCCTACTGCCCTCCGCCAGGGACATCATCTTTATTTTTCTGTTCTGGTCGGTGCTCGTTGGACCGTTGTCCAAGCTCCCTCTGGCCGATCCTGACATCGGATGGCACATTCGTACCGGCGAGCAGATTCTCATCACTCACGCGTTGCCGCGCACCGATCCCTATTCCTCGACTATGCAGGGGCAACCCTGGTTTGCCTGGGAATGGCTGTACGACCTGGTGCTTGGGATCCTCCATCATTTCTGTGGCTTGAACGGAGTGGTCTGGCTGTGTGCGGTTGTCGTAGCGTCGACGTTCACGATTCTGCTTTCGCAGATGCTAAAACGAGGAACCGGCCTGCTGCTCGGCATCGTGCTCATGCTGCTGGCCGAGTGCGCGGCGACCATCCATTTGTTTGCGCGCCCGCATATTGTGAGCTGGCTGTTTGTGCTGCTGTGGTTCGTCGCCCTCGAGAGATGGGAGGAGGGAAGCGCGCCGCAGCGGCTGTACCCCACTCAAGCCAACAACAGGCTTGAGTGGGCGACGTTCAGCGCATGGTTTTTTCCCGTGTCGATGCTGTTCTGGGTGAATCTGCATGGGGCATGGATATTGGGCCTGATTCTGCTGGCGATCTATTTCGTGTCGTCGGTCGTCGAGAGTTGGCGTGCACACGACGCCTTTGCCGCGCTCAACGCCACGCAGCGCGCGCGAAAGATGGGCTTGTTCTGGATAGCCTCAGCCCTCGCGACCTTCGTAAATCCGTTTGGCTGGCGGCTGCATTCCCATATCTACAGCTATCTTGCGGATCGCTACCTGATGAGCCGCATCTCCGAGTTCCGCTCGCCGAACTTCCACTTCGTGCCGGGACGTTGCTTCGGTATCATCCTGGTGCTGGCGGTGTTCGCCTTAGCCGGCCGTCGGCGGAGCCTGCGCCTGAGCCATGTTCTGGTCTTGCTACTTGCGGTGTATGCAGGCCTCCTGTCCGCGCGCAACCTTCCGGTGTCTTCCATGCTGTTGGTGCTGGTGACTGGCCCGATTCTCTGGGAGAACTTTGCCACGCTAGCGACCAGGCCCGGGGCGTGGAAATGGAAGCGAACTCGGATTGCCGGCATAGTCGAGTTTTCCGACCGAATGGGCGGGCAGGAGTTGCAATTGCGCGGGCACTTGTGGCCGGTTGTCGGCGTGATGGGCGCGCTGGTCCTATGCTTGCAGGGTGGGTGGCTAGGCTCGTCGCAGTTGATTCATGCGCAGTTTGATGCGAAGACCGTACCGGTTGCGGCAACCGATTTCCTACAGAAAGAGCCCAGTGCGGAGCCCGTATTTTCCACTGACACCTGGGGAGGCTATCTCATTTACCGCTTGTATCCGCAGCGGCAGGTGGTAGTCGATGACCGCCACGATCTGTACGGCGCCGACCGCGTTCGCCAGTTCCTCGTGGTCATGCAGGGAGAGCCGGGGTGGAGACAGGCGCTCGACAATTTACAGATTCGCACCGTCCTGTTGCCGGCCGACTCGACGCTGGCCAGCCTGCTGGGTGAGTTGCCGGAAGAGTGGGAGGCAAAGTATGAGGACCAACTTGCGGTCGTGTTCGAGAGACGTGTACGTTAGTATCCGCCATCGCGCCACATTCCTTGTCACTCTCTGCGACCTCTACAGTTGAGCGACATCTGATGAAGTTGGGTTTGTGTGTTGGGGAGAATGTGCAACCACTGACTTTGGATGAGTGCCGGAGGGCAGATCGCGGTGCGATCTCCGAAGGGCGACCTGGTACTTCGGTAGAGAAAACACATGCGGATGACAAACTGGTGTCCATGTGCGGAGATTCGCCGGTGAACGCGCACTGCTTGCCTTTCCGGGAAATCCCCCATACCAACCGCCTGTTCCTCGACTACCTTAGCTATTCCCCTTCCATTCAGCATTTCTATGCGCGCTCGCCGAATTTCTCAGAATGGCTGAAAGAAGAAGCCGCGCTCGTCCGCTACGACAAGGACCGCCGCGAGAAGGTGGGAGCGATTCTCGATCGGCAGAATCATTTCTGGGGCGCCTCGGCCAAGACTTTGGCCAATCTGGAGCGATTCCGACGTGGCGCTGTTAGCGTTGTCACCGGACAGCAAGTCGGTCTGTTTGGCGGTCCTCTATTTTCCATTCTTAAAGCGCTGACTGCGGTCAAGCTAGCCGAACAGGCTACGGCCGCGGGCGTCGAATGCGTCCCCGTCTTCTGGCTGGCGACCGAGGATCACGATCTGGCCGAGGTCAATCACGTCTCCTTGTATTCACACGATGGCGCGCCCGAGCGCATGGCGATCGAAAGCCGCGGGATTCCGGACGCGCCGGTGGGAGCGATCAAGTTTGGGCGGGAGATTGAGCCGGTTGTCGAGATTGCTGCGGCACACCTAGGGAATTCCGAAGTTACAACGTGGCTTCGCGAGTCGTACCGGCCAGGAGAAACGCTCGGCACCGGTTTTGCGCGGCTGTTTGCGCGCCTGTTTGCCGACTGGGGAGTGATCCTGCTCGATCCTGCCGACGGGGAATTTCACCGTATTGCCCGGCCGCTTTTGCGCGCGGCAATCGAAAATGCCCCGGCGCTGGACGAGGCTCTTCTGGCCCGCGGCAAGGCCCTGGAAGCGGCCGGCTATCACCAGCAGGTCAAGGTAACGGCGGCCACCACGTTGCTTTTTGAAGTGAAGGATGGCGCGCGCACGGTGGTTCGGCGCAAGGCGAATGGGGCAACGATCTCCGAGTTTCAAGTTGGCCACGAAAAGCTCACACAACATCAGTTGCTTGAGCGGATTGAAGCCGCACCCGAGGATTTCAACCCAAACGTGCTTTTCCGTCCGGTGGTTCAGGATTATCTGCTGCCGACGCTGGCCTACACAGGAGGCGCGGCTGAAGTCGCCTACTTCGCGCAGGTGGCTGTGGTCTATGAGAAGCTGCTGGGCCGTGTCACTCCGGTCCTGCCGCGTTTTTCCGCGACGCTGGTCGAGCCGAAAGCTGAACGGATTCTGACTCGCTACGGGTTGCAGCTTCAGGATCTGTTGCACGGTCCGGACAAAGTGCGGGAAGCAATCGCCGCGCGCTCGCTACCGCCGGGGCTGCAAGCGCGGTTTTCCGATGCCTACGCGAGCGCAGAGCAGTCAATGACCGCTCTCCGCGAAACGATTGGCAAACTCGATTCCACGCTCATTCGATCCGCCGACCGTGCTCGCATGCGCATGTGGCATCAGGTCAACCGCCTTCATCGCCAGGCAGCGCGCGCCGAACAGCTTCGGAACGAGGTAATCAGCCGCCATAGCGACGCTGTTTGCCATGCCTTATTCCCGCACAAAACGCTCCAGGAACGCGAAATCGCCGGCGTAAGCTTTGTGGCACGTTACGGCCCCAGTCTGTTGGCGAATCTGTACGATGCAATGGACACGACCTGCCACGACCACCAGGTGATTGCGCTGCAGTAGCGAGGCGGCACTTAACCAGAGCTTCCTTAACAGTCCGTGGTGAAACTCCAGCGCCCAAACTCAGCGCCTAAAAGCGCATTCATAACACAGCACTTGCGGCATGCCTGAGGGGTGTGCCCTGATACGAATCCCACTTTCACCACAGGCTGTTAGCAAGCATGCTCTGCAGTTGTTCCAGCGACTCCACTCGCGCCGCTCCCTTATCCGCATACGCGCCAGAAACGTCCATCAGCACAGCGTGCATCCCCGCCCCCGTTGCGCCCAGATAATCCACCGAGTACACGTCGCCGACATAGAGACTTTCTTCCGGCTTGACCTTCAGGCTCTCAAGCGCCTGCCGAAAGATCTCCGGGTGCGGTTTTTCATGTCCGACCAGCCCGGAATCGGTGATGCTCAAGAAGCAGTCGGCGATGCCGCAGCGCCGCAGCACATCCTCAATCCGTCCGTCGGCATTCGAAATCACCCCGATCGGATAGCGCGCTGCAATCTGTTGCAGTTGCTCGCGTGTGCCCGGAAGAATCTGATCCCAATTGCCCGAATCGCGGATGTTGCTTACGAGTTGATCGCGGAGCGCGTCATCCTTCAGCCCAATTTCCGAGAACAAATGGGTGTAGTACATCCACCGTAAACTGTGGTCGTGGTTGCCACTTGTTGTCCGGGAATCAAATTCATTCTTGGTGCGCCGCTCCAGGTCGCGGAGGTGGCCGGCGTCGGCCGCGATGCCGCGCTTCGTGAGCGGCGCGTGAATGCGCTCGCGGTTCGGAAACAGCAGGGTATTGCCGACATCGAAGAAGACAGCTTTGAGCGCAGATGACATAACGTTGGAGATCGACCTTTAGAGGCACGAACAGGGTTCAGCCAACGATCATTGTACTGCGCTAATCAGAAAGGCACGTCGGGCTGACTGGAGCCTCCAAACAAGGTACACTCACATTTTCGCATGCGAATTCCCAGCCCATTCGCTACGGCTCCGCGCACCTACTCCTCGGTGTTGTTTGCCGTCGGCCAATTGCACGAGCGGGTCGCGGGCAGCAGCCGCATCCTGCACCAACTGGCGGTCGGGCTTTTTCCGGTGGCGCTCTTTCTGCTGTCCACGACGACTCGCGAAGAGATCTACAACATCCTTTGGGCGCTGGTTTTCGGATTTGCCACTCTCAACATCCTCAGCCTGGGCGCGCGCCGTTTCGAACAAAAGAGTGGGTTGAATTTCGGAGAACTGCTGGCGATTCTGGTGGTGGTCGTTTCGATCGCACTTCTGGGTTGGGAAATGCTCTACACGTTCCACGTGTTGCCGATTCGTTTGCACTGATCCGGCCCATCATTATGCGGATTGCGGTATGATTCGCCTAATGGCGAAGCGCGAATCCAGTTTCGATGTGACGTGCCCTTGCTGCGGGGCGGTGCTGAAGGTCGACTCAGCGACCCAGGGCGTGATCTCCCACGTCGCTCCCGTGAAGCCCAAAATGTTTCAGGATATGGAAGAAGCCGCCCGGGCCATGAAGGAGCAGGATGGGCGCCGCGACTCCATCTTCCGCCAGTCGGTCGAAGCGCAGAAACACGCCTCCGAACTGCTGGAAAAGAAATTCCAGGAAGCGGTGAAGAAGGCCAAAGAGACGCCCGATACCGGGAAACCGATCCGCGACTTTGAGCTGGACTGAAGGTCTTGTGTTCTTCCGTGTTGGTCAGCCGGACCGGCCAGTTTCGTGGTCATTCCTACGCTTCTGTGGAGAAAGAGATCCCTCACATCGTTCGGGATGACAACGCGTGAGGGTTCGAGATGACGATCTTAAAAAGGGTGTCGGCGTCTCTGCGGTGAAGCGGCCTTTACAGCTGCCGGTTTCTAATCCATCCTGAACGTGAATGCCTCGCCCTCTGTTACTTGGCCACCGCGGCGCCCGGGCCTCGAAGCAAGTTCCGGAAAACACACTCGGATCGTTCGAACTCTGTCTGGCGCACGGTTGCGACGGGTTCGAGTTTGACGTTCGCCGCTCGTGCGACGGGGTCGCTGTCATCTGCCATGATCCGGCCGTTCGCGGACTGCGGATCGAAAGCACAGCCGAAAGCGAGTTGGCGCTGCCCACGCTCGATCAGGTGCTGCAGCAGTTTTCCGCGAAGGCCTTCCTCGATATTGAACTGAAGACGCCCGGCGTTGAAGAGCTGCTAATCCGGGCGCTGCGCCAGCATCCACCATCTCAGGGCTATGTCGTCTCCTCGTTCCTGCCCGAGGTGTTGACTGAGCTTCACAGTCTCGAACCGAGTATTCCATTGGGTTTTCTCTACGACCGCGCGGCGCAACTTCCGCCGCCCGCGCTGCCTCTTGCGTGGATGATCCCGCATTTCAAATTGGTGGAGCAAAGGACGATTGAAGAAGTCCACGCGTCGGGGCAGAAGGCTATGGTCTGGACGGCCAATCGGGCCGCCGACATGAGACGCCTTGCCGGATGGGGCGTGGATGCGATCATCTCGGACGAAACGGAATTGCTGGTGCAATCGGTCCGCTAAAAAGGCCGCGCGGTGCTCTCGCCGCCATTGCCCGCAAAATCCAGCTCATTTACTCTGATCAGTCATGCCCACTACTGGCGAGCGTTTCGAGCGGGCGGTTCAAATCATGGAGAAGTTGCGTGCTCCCGGGGGATGCCCGTGGGATCGCGAACAGACCTTCGACTCCATCAAGCCCTACACGCTCGAAGAGACTTACGAGGTTCTCGAAGCCATCGACGACCGCGACTGGCCCGAACTGACCGGGGAGCTCGGCGACCTGCTGCTGCAGGTGCTGTTCTATTCGACGATGGCGCGCGAGGCGGGACATTTCTCGATTGATGACGTGCTCGACCGGCTTTCCAACAAGCTTGTGGGGCGGCATCCGCACGTCTTCGGCGATGTAAAGGCCGACACGCCCGCCGAAGTGCTGCGCCATTGGGAAGCGCTGAAAGCAGAAGAGAAGAAAGCGGAGAAAAAGAAGCAATTTGAAGCCTCCGGAGAAGGGAAGGGCGGAGCCGACAGCAGTCAACCAGCCGACTCGCCATCCGTGCTCGCCGGCGTCTCCTCGCGCGTTCCTGCGCTGCTTGAAGCGCACAAACTTAGTGCGCGCGCCGCGCATGTGGGCTTCGACTGGCCTGAAATTGAAGGCCTGTTCGAAAAGCTAGCCGAAGAGACCGCCGAACTCCGCGAGGAGCTGAAAGCCGCGCCCATCAAGGGTGCGGCGGGCACTGGCGTTGCCGGGTCGGGCAAGCCACACATTCCTCCCGATCAGCGCGAGCGCCTCGAAGACGAAGTGGGAGACCTGTTTTTCGTCCTGGTCAACCTGGCGCGCTTTCTCTCGCTCGATTCCGAATCCGCGCTGCGCAAGACCAACCGCAAATTCAAGCGCCGTTTTCAATGGATGGAAGAGCGCTTGCGATCGGCTGGCCGCGGTCCACAACAGGCCAGCATGGCCGAACTTGAAGAATTATGGCAACAGTCGAAGCAAGAGGAAAAACGGGCGTGACCACAAAAACGTGTTCCGTTGCGCCCACGCTCACCATTCGAAAATGCGAATCGCTGGAAGAGATGCAGGCGGCTTTTTCGTTGCAGAAAGAAGTCTGGAAGTTCAACGACGGGGAACTGGTTCCGGTTCGCATCTTCGTGCTCGCCAATAAAATCGGCGGCCACGTCATCGGAGCCTTCGACCAGAACGAAATGGTCAGTTTTGCGCTGGCCCTCCCCGCGATTCGGAATGGACACACGTATTTGCACTCGCAGATGCTGGCGGTGCGGCAGCAATATCGCAATGCCGGTCTCGGGAGACGCATGAAGCTCTTCCAGCGCGAAGACGCTCTGGCCCGCGGCTTCGAGCTGATGGAATGGACCTTCGATCCGCTCGAAATCAAGAATGCTT
>PLHN01000263.1 GCA_003139975.1 Acidobacteriaceae bacterium | reverse complement strand
CGCAGCTGTTCGGAGGGGTTACGGCAAGCACGCAGCTGCTGTAGGGAAACGCGCGGTAACCGTGATTTCCTTGCTCGTGCGTGTAATCGGCGCTCATCAGCCAGTGCTGATTGAAGGCGTGCTGCACTCCGCCGGCGATGTGGATGGCATAGGGCGTTTTGTAATTTGAGCCAACTAGGTTTCCGGTCACGCCAGAGCCACCCGTGAGGCAGCCGGGCCCGATGAGCGCATAACTTCCTGGTGAGCCGGAAAACGAGCAGGTTCCCGAGATTGCGTTCGTGCTGTTGACGCCTTGAAACGCCGTCGCCCACCCATTTTGCGCAAGGTCGTCATAGTAGATGCCAATCCCAGCGCGAATCACCGTCTTTTCGCTGCTGCCGGGTGAATAGGCAATCCCAAGCCGGGGCGCGATCTGTTTGTGGTAATCATGTGGCACACTCGGCACAATCGGAATCTGCAGCGCCTGCAGCGTTTGATACGCGGCGTTGTCCGCTTCGCTTCGTCCCGAACCTATCATCAGCCCCCACGTAGCCTGATAGCGCAGGCCGTAGTTAACTGTCAGGTTATGCGAGACACGCCACGAGTCCTCGGCGTAAAACGCGAGCCGCTGAACATTCTGTGAGAAGCTGCCATCGCCAGCCGGCGTGTACGTACAAGTGATGCCGGAAGCCGTATCGGGTTCGGGGTTGCATGCTCCTGAGGCCGGAGTGGGTGGCGTGAAGTAGAACGACAGAGGACTGGTGATGCCCCCGCAGTCTGGGCCGGGAGGATTGATGTAACAGTCGGGGTTGTTCGGATAGGTGATGAACTCTTCCGCTGTCGCGGCGAATGCGCCGCTCAACACCGGTTCGTGAATAAAGTTGACTCCGAACTTGAGCGCGTGGCGGCCCATAACGTGGCTCACATCGTAGCGAAATTGATATTTGTCCTGCTTGCGCAGGTCGGGGAAAAGCGTAATGGGAGTGGCGAATTGATTGTCGCCGAAGGTCTCGAACCCAGACACCGTCAACGCCGTTACGCTGAACGGAAATTGAATGGCAAAGCCGAGATCCGAATTGCGAGTTTGCGTCAGATGAAGCAGGCTGGCATCCAACACCAGCGTGCCAACCCAGTTCGGGCTGAAAGTATAAGTGTTGCTAAGCGCGACGTTCCAGTAATTATTGTGTGTAGTCAGCCCGGTTGAGGGCAGCGTCGCCTGCTGCACCAGCGCGTTGTGCGTCAGGTAGGTATCCATCGACGTGCGCAGAAACCAATTCGACTTTGGAGACTGCGCGAGGTCAAATCGCACTGTGCCGATGTAATCGCGGAAGGGAATGAGAACGTTTTGCGGAATCGCATCGGCCGCAGGATAGCCGGGAATCGGGTAGACATTCGGGGGCTGCGAGATGTCCGCGAGGTTCGCTAGAGCGGTAAATTGCGCACGGCTCGCCGGGCTGTATGCGATNNGAGAAAGGCTGCTTGGGATTGTTTGCGCAGACGCCATTAATGCACGTCTCGGCCGGATTTTCGATGGGGAAGCGAGCGTTGAGCGCTGCCTGCCGGTCATAGAAGGCTGCACTCCCATGCCATTCGTTGGTGCCGTGCTTGGTCGTGATCACGACGGACCCGGCAGTTGTACCGCCGGTATCAGCGTCTTCGTTCGAGGTCCGCACGGCAAATTCCAGGATGCCGTCGGGCGAAAAGTTTTGCAGGAAGCCGCCAATCCAATCGTCGGAATTGTCGGCGCCATCGACGGAGAGCTCGTTGTTCAGACCCGAACTGCCGCCGGTCGAAACCGCGGTAATTCGCGCTTTGGTGGGGTCCGACGGCTCGACCGGTTCGGTTCCCGGTACAAGGTAGGCGATGTTCGCGAAGCTCCGGGCCGGAAGCGGAAGAGCTTCCAGGTCATGGCTGCCCACAACGCCTTCATGCACCGCGCTCGCCGTGTCGATCGACTGCGTCGTGATCGAGGATGAGATCCCCTCCACGTTCATTGTCTCGCGTGCGTTTTGCGGTTTGAGCGTAACTGCAATATCGCGCACCAGGCTGACCGCGATCTCCACGTCAGAAGCCGCATCGGCAAATCCTTTCGCTCTAACCACGACGTGATAACGGCCCGGCAGCAAGCCTTCGAGGCGGAACTCCCCGCGTTCGTCCGCGTCAACTTGACGAGTAAGGGACGACCCGAACGACTGCGCGGCGATGTGGGCGCCCGCAATGCGGGCTCCGCTCGTATCTTCGACCTCTCCGCGAAGAGCGCCGTTCGGATTTTGAGCGGACAGACTCACAGCGACATGGAGACACGCAATAAAAACAAGCGAACGGACTGGGCGACGCCGCGTCGGTGTGTTACGGGATATCCACATGAGCAAAGAACCATCCATGAGTGGGAATTGCCGCGGCATTTGAAACAGCTAAAGAAGAAGGATCCGCTGCGGCGCGAGCGGCCTTACTCCGTCAGCCTAATCGGCGAGCGGACGTACTACCAGCTATAGTCGTCGGGACCGAACCTACAGCAGTTGCGAGAACCGCGAAAGACATTCCCAGGCCGAAAAGAAGCCTAGCGCACGAGCCACTCGGTAGCTTCGTGCGTCATGGAAAGAAGGGGACCGTAATTCACGAAAGCGCAAAACACGGCCAGCAGCAGAGGCGGCAACGCCGCCCAACGAGGAATAGGCCTGCGGCGCGGCTTGCGCGCTTCATCCCAGGCAAGCAGGCGGTTTACACGCTCATGGAGCGATCCCGTAACAAAGCCCACCGTGCAAGCGGGCGGGGCCGCGACAGGGACCAGGCGCGAGAGCTTCACGAGCGCGGCTGCCAGGTTGATGGCATCGTTCATATTCAGGATCGCCGCGTCGTCGGCGGCCAGTTCCGCCGCCTGCGACCACGCCGCCTCAAGAGGGGCCATTCCTGGAAAAGGGCAGAAGCGAAAAACCAGCTTCTTCAGGTTGTCGTACGAGCGGATATGCGCGAGCTCGTGTCTCAACGCGACCTCAAGCTCATCCGCGCTGAGAAGCTCGACAGCTGAATCGGAAACGAGCACGCGCGGCTTGCGCATGCCCACCAGAGTAAGCGGGGGAGCATGGCGTCGCGAGCGAAACGCAAATGTCTGCGCATTCTTATCGAGAGGCTGACACCCCGCAACCCAGCGAGCCACGATGCGCGACGTCCGAGTCTGGGCGCTGACCACGCGATGGCATCCCCATGCGATGAAGAAAAGTGCTGTCATGCCGAGCGCGATCGGCATTGTACCCACGCCCTCGCCCGTCAAACGAGGCTCCAACAGTTGAAATGACGGAACGACAAAAGTCAGGGTGACAAGGATGGCAGCGAACAAGGGCAGAACGCGCAACAAGAACAGAAGGTCAGCAAGGCTTTGTTCGGTGGCTTTGAGCCACCACCGCAGCCCGCGCCACGAAACCGACACCAGCGCCGACAGAAAACAATAAAACAGCACAAAGAATGTCAGCGAAACGGCAATGCCGCGCAAGGCAAACATCAGCGCTGCTCCTTGAACTTGGGAGGCTGCGTGCCGCGTTCGGCCGCTTTCAGTTCGCGGCGTTTGCGTTCAATAAGGATCTGGAGTTCATCGAGCAATTGCGCGTCATGCGCGCTAAGGGCCTCCACGAGGTAAGAGAGAGGCAGCGACGATGTATCGCCCGATCCCAACAATTGCCGGATGCCGTCAATGGCGGCCCCACGTTGCAATTCCTCTGAGGTAAGCCGCGGAGTGTAGCGGAAGGCGCGCCCCTCGGCAAACCGGTCGAGCAGGCCTTTCTTGTAGAGACGGTCCATCGTTGTCATGACCGTGGTGTAAGCCTGATGGAGGTTGGTGTGCTCGATCAGTTCGCGCACGGTTGCATCCCCTCGCGACCAGACTTCACGGAGCAGTTGCTGCTCGAACGGCCCAAGCTGAGGCGTGGATCTCGACCCGAAAAGTGAAAACGTTCTGCTCATTCCAGATAATTGTTAACCGGCCGCGAAGCGAGCAACATTGCCGCGGCCAATCCTGCGAAAAAGGATATCATCCCGGCGCAAGACCCGCCGAGTTTTCGACTTAGGGAGAGAGCAGGGAACGAAATCGTTTTTCGACGATGTCCGTGTCTTCAACGCCCAAGCCCGAATACTGAACGACAATCGACGTTCTTCCTTACCGTCCCACGCTGGCCGGCAGAATTTCTTCCACGTCGATCTTAGTAGGGTAATTTCCCGTATAGCAGGCAGAGCAGTAGGTGGTCTGCTCGCCGTCGGCGCAGGCTTTCTTGAGGCCCTCGAGCGAAAGGTAGGCGAGAGAATCGGCGCCAATGAACTTGCGAATCTCCTCTACCGACTTGTTGGCCGCGATCAGTTCCTTCTTGGACGGCGTATCCACCCCATAGAAACACGGTGAAATCGTGGGCGGGCAGGAAATGCGCATGTGGACTTCCTGCGCCCCGGCATTGCGAATCATGCGGACAATTTTGCGGCTGGTAGTGCCGCGCACAATCGAGTCGTCTACCAGGATGACGCGCTTGCCCTCGATCAGGCTGTGAACGGCATTCAGTTTGAGCTTCACACCGAAGTCTCGAACCGATTGCTGCGGCTCGATAAAAGTCCGTCCGATGTAGTGGTTGCGGATGAGGCCGAGGCGAAATGGAATGCCGCTCTCGGCGGCGTATCCGATGGCGGCGGTGTTGCCGGAGTCGGGAACGGGCACAACAATGTCGGCTTCGCCCGGCGTTTCGCGCGCCAACTGGCGGCCCATGTTGTCCCGGCTGTCGTCCACCGAGCGCCCGAAGACAATACTGTCCGGCCGCGAAAAGTAAACATGCTCGAAAATGCAGCTCGAAGTCGCCGGCGAAGGAGCATAGAAGCGCGAGCTGATGCCTTCGGGGCCCACGATGACAAGTTCGCCGGGTTTCACATCGCGCTCGTAGGTCGCGCCCAGCAGATCGAAGGCGCAGGTCTCCGACGCGAAGACAACCGTATCTTTCTTCTCGCCCGTGAGCGCCGGAATGCGGCCCATGGCCAGAGGCCGAAAGCCGCGCGGGTCGCGCACGGCGAAGATGCGGTCGTGGCTGATCATGACGAGCGAAAACGCCCCTTCGACCCGGCGCAGCGAATCGGCGATGGCGTCGGGGAGTGTCTGTTCCCGCGAGAGCGCGATCAGGTGGACCAGAACTTCCGTATCGCTGTTGGTCTGGAAAATCGATCCCTGCCCTTCGAGCTTGGCGCGGATCGCCCCGGCATTCACCAGATTGCCGTTGTGCGCGATGGCCATGGCGCCCTTGTTTGATTGCACCATGATGGGCTGCGCGTTGAGCAGCGCCGAGTCGCC
>PLHN01000147.1 GCA_003139975.1 Acidobacteriaceae bacterium | reverse complement strand
TGGGCCATCGGCACCGGCAAGACGGCCACTCCGGAGATCGCTGCCGACGCCCACGCCATCATTCGCAGCGAAGCCGCCAGTTCCTTCGGCGAGGATTTCGCCGAGAATCTGCGCATCCTCTACGGAGGCTCCGTAAAGCCGGAAAACGCGAATACGCTGATGACCACCGACGGAATCGACGGCGCCCTGGTAGGGGGCGCGTCGCTTGACCCCAAATCCTTCGCCGCAATCGTGAAGTACTAAGACATATCTAATAACTGGCTTGTGGAGGGGCACGCCTTCACGGCTGCGGAAAACTCGATGTTGCTCTTGAGCTTGGGTGGCGCGGCGCTTTCGTGTGGGCGTGAGAACTCGCATCTCCAACTTGCGGTGGAACAATATCCGCGATGGTGAGCCGCGAAGCGGCGTAAGAATGCAGCCCACGGCTCAAGCCGTGGGTACACGTGGGAAACGATCAAGCCCCGGGAGGGGCGCAAGTCGAGTTCTGACTCCGCTGACGGCCCATTTCCGCGCCCGTTACGACCGCTGTTCCCTTTCGACTATTTCCCTTGCAAACGAACCGTGCCGCGGCATTCTATACTCAGTAATATGCGTTGGTTGCCAGCGGCAATTCTATTGCTGTTTGCCGGCCTAGGTTTGGCCGCCGATAACGCGCCGCTCCCTGCTCAGTCACCTTGCCCCAATCCCGCTGCCCAGCCTGCGTGCGCTATTCCGGTCGCCCCGGTCGCCCTGCCTTCCCTCAAAGACCTGAAATCCGCCCAGCAGGCGTTCAAGCGTGGCCTCAAGCTCGAAAAATCGCAAAGTTTCGACAGCGCCTTCGACGAATTCGAACAGGCCGCCCGCCTCGTACCCATGAGCTCAGAATATGTAGCCGCTCGCGAGATGACCCGGGAACATTTAGCCGGCGTCCATATCGAGCGCGGCAACGACGAATTGCTCGCTGGCCACCGAGCCGATGCGTTAGCCGATTTCCGCGCCGCGCTCGAACTCGATCCTCAAAATGAATTCGCCCAGCAGCGTCTTCAGGACGTGCTGGGCCCACCGCCGCATACCAACGCTTCCGGTCCCCCGCAGGTCGTCGAAAAGTCAGACAACCTTGCGACCAGCCCCCTGCTCGGATTGGGGGGCTTGCACGATATTCACTACCGCGGCGATTCCCGCGGCCTGCTCGAGGCCGTCGCCGCCAGCTACGGTTTGACCATCCTCTTCGACGACTCCTTCCCGAGCCGCCGCGTTCGCCTCGACCTCGACCAGGTGGACTTTGCCACCGCTCTCCGTGCCGCTTCCCAGGTCACCAACAGCTTCACGGTTCCGCTTGAGTCTACTGTGCTCTTTGCCGCTCTTGACAGCGCCGACAATCACCGCGCCTTCGATCATATGGGCCTGCGCTCGTTCTATATTCCGGGCGCCACTTCCCCATCCGATTTAAATGAAGTGATGAACGCGCTGCGGTCGCTGTTTGAGTTCAAGTTCGTGCGCCTCAATTCCGCCTCGAGCGTCATTACTGTCCGTGGCCCCATCGTCGCCCTAGAAGATGCCACTCGCTTCATGAGCCAGCTCGGCGCGCCCCAGCCAGAGGTCCTCCTCGACGTGCAAGTTCTCGAAGTTAATCACACCTACGCCAGCAACATCGGGCTGCACGTTCCCAATACATTCAAGCTCTACAACATTTCGGCGGCCGCGCTCGTGGCCGCTGGCGGCTCGAGCGTCAGCAGCCTGGTGAATCAGTTGATTTCTTCGGGCGGCATCAACCAAGCGGGCAATACCACCATTGCCGCGCTGCTGGCGCAATTGCAAGGCCAGGGCAATTCCATCTTCAGCCAGCCGCTGGCCACCTTCGGCGGCGGACTCACCCTCATGGGCCTCAGTCTCGACCAGATTTCGGCCGTGCTTTCCCTCAATGAAAGCTCCGCCAGAACCCTGCAACACGTTGAGCTGCGCGCGTCCCAATCCAAGGAGGCTACCTTCAAGGTAGGCGAACGTTATCCCGTCCTGAACGCCAGTTTCTCGCCGATTGCCAGCAGCCCGGCCATTGCCGGCGTGCTGCAGAATCAGACCTACACTCCGCCCTTCCCCTCGGTCAATTACGAGGATCTCGGCCTCACCCTCAAGGCCAAGCCAACCGTTCATCGCAATTCCGATGTCGGCCTCGAAGTGACCGTGCAGTTCCGTGCCCTGGGAGGTGGCACGGTCAATAGTGTCCCGATTATCAACAACCGTGAGTTCACCGGCGGCGTGCTACTTAAAGACGGGGAACCGGCTGCCATCGCAGGCGTCGTCACCACCTCCGATCAGCGCAGCCTGAGCGGCTTGCCCACCTTCGCCCAGCTCCCCGGCTTCGGTGTGCTCGCCTCCCAGCATTCGCACATGGAAGCCGACGACGAACTCCTGATCCTCATTACGCCCCACGTCGTCCTCGAGTCCGGACAACTCGACCCGCCCCCAATCTGGCTCAACAAGTAGAGGTTTAAGGCGCTGCATCTGATTTTGTGGGGCGCAGGATTCAGCGTGTGTGTGAGAACTCGTTTTGGCGCGTCGAAGAGGACTACAACGGCGTCCGATAGGATTCTCGGAACAGCGATGCATTTGGATGCAGGAAAGCGGGTTTCAGCCTGCTACCGGCCCTCCCGCTACCAGCACACCGAATCCATCTCCCCGGCCTTCGTGACGGCCCTTTAAGTCCGTTGAATCGGTCAACCGCCCCGTCAAATTCCGAAATGCGCAGAACACTTATTCCGTATGAATGAATGCGGAAGAAAGGTGCGAATTCTCGCCCGCAAAAAGGCGATCCGCTCGATGAAGATAATGATTTCAGCCACTGGCGTAGCAAGGTCAATCCGCCCCAGCCTGCCGGCTGCGCTGGCCGTCTCAACTTCCCTTGGGCGGGGGAGGCCGCTCCGGTTGCTCGAATGAATGTGCTTTCCTCGGTTCGCAACTGTGTTTTTAGTCGTAGGGCACCGGTGCAACGAGGGGGCCGCTGCTCCAATAGCCGTCCAGCGAAAGTTGATATATTGAGTTCGTGCTGAGCATCTTCGTCCCAAATGCCACACCCCGCGGCGGACACGGAGTCACATCGATGTTTCGCCATTTGGGGGCATTGGGGCTTTTCTCCCTCGCTATTGTCGATAGCTCTCCACTACCCACATTTGGAGGCCCCGACATCTTGACTGCGATTCTTGCTGCCAGTCACCGCAACCCATGGTATGAATATGCGGCGGTCGCAACGGCGGGATCGGTGATCGGAGGATACCTTACGTTCAGACTCGCACGGAAAGCGGGATCCGCTTACCTGCACAGCAAGTTCGGGCATCGGAAACTGGACGCTATTCTCAAATTCTTTGATAAATGGGGCACCGGGGCTCTTGCCGTCTCGACGGCGGTACCGATTCCGATGCCTACCAGCATGCTTTTCGCAGCCGCAGGGGCTTCGGACTACAGTGTCGGGAGATTTCTGACGGTAGTGATCATTTGCCGAAGTGCGCGTTACACATTCATTGCGATCATCGCCGATCACTATGGACGCCATTTCGTCCGTGCCCTGCGCCATCCGTCCCAATATTGGGGCTGGCTGCTATTGTTTGCTGCGGTCATCCTCAGCCTGGTGATGGGTGGGATTGTGCTCAATAAACGACTGGCGGCTACAACCAGTGCGT
>PLHN01000161.1 GCA_003139975.1 Acidobacteriaceae bacterium | reverse complement strand
CCGAGCTTTCGCGGCTGATTGAGCGGGTTTGCCGGGGGGAGGAGATCGTGATCGCCCGGGGAAAGAAGCCGGTGGTGCGGCTGGTGGCGATTGAGGACAAGAGCGGGCAGCGGAAGCCTGGGGCTCTGCGCGGGAAGCTGAAAGTGGGACCCGAGTTCTTTGAACTATTGCCTCCGGAAGAGATTGACGCATGGGGGCAATAGCGTGCGACTTTTGTTGGACACGCACACGTTGCTCTGGTGGTTGAGTGACGCCGCCGCGCTGCCAGTGTCGTGCAGAAAATTGATTGCCCAACCGGGCAACAGTGTTTTTGTCAGTGCCGCATCCGCCTGGGAAATTGCGACTAAGTTTCGTCTGGGCCAGCTTTCCAGTGCTTCCGAACTGGTGCAGGATTTCGCTGGCTACCTGGATCGCGACAGCTTCTTGAGTCTACCCGTGTCCTACGAACACGGAATTCGCGCTGGGATGTTGCCGGGACCGCACAAAGATCCGTTTGATCGGATGCTGATCGCGCAGGCGGAGATTGAGAAACTGTTCATTGTGAGCAACGAGAAAGTCTTTGATCAATATGGGGTGCGGCGGGTGTGGTGATGGTAGAGCTCGAAGCCCGGTAATCCATTCCAATGACTCTTTTCGCCGTCTACTGCTAATCGTCAGTGCTTCAATGGCTTATTTTGACCGGGGGTGCATGCTTCGGTACCATTACAGTATCCAGAAGCATCTTTTTGGGGCCGGCGGTACCCTAATAGAGTGGGGCTTGGGGAGTGGATCTGCGAGGGCGGGACGCCCTCGATACAGCCGGCATGCCGGCGCTACTTGTCAAGGTTCGATTGTTGGGAGAGAAAACGGATGGCATTGTCGGAGAGCAAACAACTTCTACTATTGAAGCCACGGGGGTTTTGCGCGGGGGTGGTTCGGGCGATTGATATCGTGCGGATTGCGCTGGAGGCGTTTGGGCCTCCGATTTATGTGCGCAAGGAGATTGTGCACAACCGCTTTGTGGTGGAGGAACTGCAGCACAAGGGCGCGATTTTCGTGGATTCAGTAGACGAGGTGCCCGCGGGCGAGCGTGTGATTTATAGCGCGCATGGGGTGTCTCCGGAGGTGCGGGAACATTCGAAGCTGCGGAAGCTGCGGGTGATTGATGCGACTTGTCCGCTGGTCACGAAGGTTCACGTGGAGGCGGTGAAGTTTGCCAAGGAAGGGTATTCGCTGATTTTAATCGGGCATCGCGATCACGATGAGGTGATTGGGACATTGGGCGAGGCTCCGGCGGTGACGCAGGTGGTGGGATCGCCGGAAGAGGTGGCGGCGGTGACGTTGCCGGACCCGAATCGCGTGGCGTATCTGACGCAGACTACGCTTAGCCTGGATGAGACGCGGGACATTATTGCGGCGCTGCGGAAGCGGTTTCCGAATATCAAGGGGCCGGCGGCGCAGGATATTTGCTATGCGACTGAAAATCGGCAGGTTGCGGTGAAGCATGTGGCTTCGGATGCGGATCTGCTGCTGGTGGTGGGATCGGACAATAGTTCAAATTCAAAGCGGCTGGTAGAAGTGGCTCGCAGTTTGGGCACCGAGGCGCATCTAATCGATAACTACGGCAACATTAAAGCGGAGTGGCTACAGGGCGTGAAGACTGTGGCGTTGACGGCGGGAGCATCGGCTCCCGAGCACCTTGTGCAGGAAGTGGTGGAGTACCTTGCAGGCAAGGGGTTTGGCGACGTGCAGGAACTGGAAATCATGCCGGAGAACGTGCGGTTTGGATTACCGCCGGAGATTGTGGAGACGATTGCGGCGGCGCCGGGCGCGGGAGCGTAGTTTGCGCTCCCAGGTTAGCGCCCAAAAGACGGGCGCGAACCTGGGGCACCCAGCGATTCCTTAAGCGGAGACATAAATGGACGAATCCTTCCCCCAGAGTTCGGCCCCAGTGCCGCAGATGCGATTTGGAAAGATTGATGACCTGGCGAGCCGGGTTGCTGTGGCCGTGGATGCTGCGCGCAAGTTTCTGTTCTCTCAACAACACGAACAGGGATATTGGTGTGGAGAACTGGAAGCCGACACTACGCTCGAGTCGGATTACATTTTGCTGCACACATTGCTGGGGACGGGGAATCCGGAGCGCTTCGCGAAAGCTGCGCGGTACATTCTGAACCATCAGAACGAGGATGGCGGGTGGAGCATTTTTGCCGGGGGCCCGTCGAATCTGAGCGCTTCGGTCAAAGCTTATTTTGGATTGAAGCTGGCGGGCTACGACGGCGACGATCCGGCGCTGGCGCGGGCCCGCAAGAAGATCCTGGAGATGGGCGGGGTGACCGAGGTCAATACATTCACCAAGATCTATCTTTGTTTTTTTGGGCAATACGACTACGACGCGGTGCCGGCGATTCCTCCGGAGATCGTGCTGTTTCCGAACTGGTTCTGGTTCAATATCTACGAAATTTCCTCGTGGTCGCGAGCCATCCTCGTGCCGCTTTCGATCTGCTACGCCAAGAAGCCGTTTAAGAAAATTTCCGATGAGATGGGGGTGGAGGAGCTTTTTGTGGGCGGGCGCGACAAGTCGCGCATGCATCTGCACTGGGCAAAGAAACTGATTTCATGGCGGAATTTCTTTCTGGTCGTAGATCGGATGGTGCACTGGTTTGAGGCCGTGCATGTGCGGCCGCTGCGGTCGATCGCTTTGAAGAAGGCGGAGAAGTGGGTGCTGGAGCGCTTTGAGATGAGCGACGGGCTGGCGGGAATTTTTCCGTCGATCATGAACTCGATCATTGCGCTGCGCTGCCTGGGGTATTCCCTTGACGATCCGCAGGTGATTCGTGCGCTCGATGAGTTTGAGAAGTTGGGGATCGAGGAGGGCGACACGTTCCGGATGCAGCCTTGCGTGTCGCCGGTGTGGGATACGGCATATGCGTTGTTTGCTTTGGGCGAGGCGGGAGTGCCGGCGAACGATCCGCGCCTCGTGAAATGCGCGGATTGGATGCTGCAGAAGCAGGTGCGGAAGCCGGGCGATTGGAAGGTGAAAAACACGAAGGGCGAGCCGGGCGGGTGGTATTTCGAATTCAATAACGAGTTTTATCCGGATGTGGATGACAGCGCAATGGTATGCCTGGGGCTAAGCCGCGTTGAGCATCCGAATGGACGGTATCAGCGGGAATCGGTGCAGCGCGCGATTGACTGGATGTTGTCGATGCAGTGTAAGAACGGCGGCTGGGCCTCGTTCGATAAGGACAACGACCGGATGGTGTTTCAGTACGTGCCGTTCGCCGATCACAACGCCATGCTGGATCCGCCGACGGTGGATATTACGGGGCGAATGCTGGAATGCCTGGCTACGTATGGATTCGATAAGAGTCATCCGGCGGTGAAACGGGCGCTGGAGTTCGTCCGCAAAGAGCAGCAGCCGGATGGGAGCTGGTTTGGGCGCTGGGGCGTGAACTANNGGCTGGGGCGAGACCGTGGGATCGTATGACGATCCAAATTTGCGGGGGCAGGGAGACAGTACGGCCTCGCAGACAGCCTGGGCGATCATGGGACTGCTGGCGGCGGGTGACACGCGCAGCGAATGCGTGACGCGCGGGGTTGCGTACCTGCTGAAGACACAGAAGAAAGATGGAGCGTGGGATGAGGCGCTCTACACGGGAACCGGATTTCCGCGCG
>PLHN01000080.1 GCA_003139975.1 Acidobacteriaceae bacterium | reverse complement strand
ATGTACTTCACCACGCTGTCGGGTTTCGAGGTTTCCGATGTAAGCAGCGCCGCCATGAACTCGACCGGATAGTGCGTCTTGAGCCACGCGGTCTGGTAGGCAAGCAACGCGTAGGCAGCCGAATGCGATTTGTTGAAACCGTAACCCGCGAACTGCTCGACCAGTTCCCATAGTCGCTCGGCCTTCGCCTTGGGAACATTGTTTTTCTCTGCCCCTGCCAGGAACTTTTCCCGGTTCGCCGCCATTTCCTCGTGCTTCTTCTTCCCCATGGCGCGACGAACCACATCCGCTTCGCCGAGAGTGAATCCGGCGACTCTGTTAAAGATCTGGATGACCTGTTCCTGGTAGACAATCACACCGTACGTTTCCTCCAGAATCTCCTTAAGTTGGGGGAGGTCGTAAGTCACGCGCTTCTTACCGGTCTTGCGGGCAATGTAATCATCGATCATCCCACCCTGAATGGGGCCGGGCCTGTAAAGGGCGTTCAAAGCTGTGAGATCCGCCAGGCGACTGGGTTTGACGCGCTGAAGGATGTCCGTCATCCCTCGACTCTCAAACTGGAATATTCCGGCGGTGAGCCCCTTACAGAGCAAGGCATAACTTTCTTCATCGTTGTGAGGCAGATTTTCCAGATCTAGTTTCTCTCCCCGCGTCGCTTCAATCAGCTTCACGCAGTCATCGATAACGGTGAGCGTGGTGAGACCCAGAAAGTCCATTTTCAGCAGGCCCATCTTCTCGATGGCCACCATGTCAAAGGCGGTGACAATTTCGTCGTTCTTCGTTTTGTGCAGCGGCACCAGCTCAATCAGCGGCCGCGGCGAAATTACCACGCCCGCCGCGTGCACGCCCGAGTTCCGCACCAGCCCTTCCAGCTTCCGAGCTGTGTCCAGCAAATCCCGCACCTGCTTGTCTTTTTCGTACGCCTCCTGCATCGCCGGGGACTCTTTCAGCGCATCGTCCAGCTTGATATTCAGCGTAGCCGGCACCATTTTTGCGATGCGGTCCACATCGGCGTACGGCATATCCATCGCCCGGCCTACATCTTTGATCGCCGCCTTCGCCGCCATCGTCCCAAACGTAATGATCTGCGCTACATTTTCGCGCCCATATTTATTCGTGACGTAGTCGATCACCTCGCCGCGCCNNATGTCCGTAATCCCCAACGAAAATGCCACTAGCGCGCCCGCCGCCGATCCTCGCCCCGGACCGACCGGAATCCCGCGCTCCTTTGCGTGCCGTATAAAGTCCCACACAATAAGGAAGTATCCAGAAAACTTCATCTGTTGGATGATGGCAAGCTCGCGCGACAACCTTTGCTCGTAGTCCGCCAGCGAATGCTTCAACCGCCCCGCCCCCGCCAGCGGACGCAACACTTCCATCCGCCGCGCAAACCCCTGCCGTGCAATGTGCTCAAAATAGCTGTCCGGAGTGAATCCGTCCGGCACATCAAAATGCGGAAACGGGTTCGGAACTTTCTCCAGCCGCAAATTGCACCGCTCCGCAATCGCCAGGGTCCGCGCAACCACCTCCGGCGAATCCTTGAACACGCGCACCATCTCATCGCCGTTCTTCACAAAGAACTGGTTGCCGTGGAACTTCATCCGGTTCGTGTCCTGCACGGACTTCCCCGTCTGGATGCAGAGCATCACATCCTGTGCATCGGCATCGTCCTCGCACAGGTAGTGGCTGTCGTTGGTTGCCACCAGCGGCAACCCCAGATCTTTTTCCAGTCGAAACAGCTCCGGATTGATGCGATGTTCCATCTCTAATCCCTGGTCCTGAATCTCCAGGAAAAAATTCTCTTTACCAAAAAGATCGCTATAAAATCCCGCCGCCGTGCGAGCCGCATCGTAGTTCCCTTCCGTCAACCGCTCCGCGACCTCGCCTTTCAGGCAGCCCGAAAGCCCGATCAGTCCCCGCGAATGCTCGGCCAGAAATTTCTTGCTCACCCGCGGCTTGTAATAAAACCCGTGCAGCGACGCTTCCGACGTAATCTTCACGAGGTTGCGATACCCTTCCTCGTTTTCGGCCAGCACCAGCAGATGGTTATAGGTATCGCCCTCGGGTGGAGTGCGCTCGATGTCGTGGTCGTCCTTCTTGCAGATATAAAGCTCGCAACCCACGATCGGCTTGACCCCAGCCTTGTGCGCGGCATTCACAAAGTGCACCGCACCAAAAATATTTCCGTGGTCGGTCATGGCGACCGCAGGCATCCCCAGCCGCTTGACGCGTTCCACAAGCTTCTCAACGTCGCAAGCGCCATCCAGCAGCGAGTAATCGCTATGCAAATGCAGATGTACGAATTCCGCCATAGTCTCCGTGTGCTCTTGGTATTTGTCGCTCTTGCTCTCGGTAGCAGCAATTCTATCCGCTCAAAGCGCAAGCCACGCAGCACAGTTATCCACAGACGTGGAAAACAAAACGCAGAAATCGCGCGGCCTCCACAATTGAGGCTGCGCCACCTTTGCTCTGTTGGCAAGGGTGGGCGAGCCACTGGGGATGCCGGCTGCGCCACCCAAGATCAAGCGGCTAGATCGGCTCTTTCCGCCGCCCGCGACAATCACACGCATGTGTGACGCATGCACTTGCGTAAAGATCGCGGAAAATGCTTAATGAGCTGCCCGTAAGCTATTGCATCCAAAAGATTTATCTTGACATCGAAGCCATTCAGGACCTAAGCTGTATTCAACTTAATAGGGCGCATGCCGTTGCCATCCTCACCCCACATCTTTCGGCATGCGCCCGTTGTCTTTTCCGGGCAATCTCCTCCAGAAAAAATCAGCCAGAAACCCCGATCACAGAGCTGAGCGCGCCAGTACCCGGTTGATCGACCGCTTCTCTTCCGCTGCCAGTGAACGCACTTCGCCCTTCCTCAGATCTCCCAGTTCTAGCGGCCCGATCGAGACGCGGACCAGCCGCAGAACCTGCACATCCAAAGCTCCCAGCAGACGGCGAATCTGCCGGTTCTTGCCCTCATCCAGCACAATCTCGATCCAGCTATTCTTGCCACCCCGGCGCAGCGGGCGCGCTTCCTTAGCCCGCAGATGGTCGCCGTCAACCACGCAACCCTCGATGATCTTCGCGAGCATGTCCTGCTGAAATAGGCAATCCACCTGCACGTGGTAGGTCTTATCCAGGTGACTGGCCGGGTCGGTGATTGTTGCCGCCCAGGCCGAATCGTTGGTCAATAACAGCAGGCCCTCGCTCGCCTTATCCAGGCGGCCCACAGGGGCTACCCACGGAAAGCTCTCGTCCAGCAAGTCGTAGACGCTTGCTCGCCCTTTCTCGTCGGAGGCGGTCGTAACCACACCACGCGGTTTGTTCATTGCCAGATAGACGGTGGGCGTTTTCTCCAGCGCGGAACCGTCCACTTCGATGCGATCAGGCGGGATTCGGACCGGCGACTCGGGATCCCGAACAACGCGGCCATTGACACGGACCCGACTCCCGAGAATGAGCGCTGCTGCCTGCGAGCGCGAGCAATAGCCCATCCTGGAAATTACCCGCGCCAGACCGAAACGTTTTGGTACCATCACACGTCTATGCTAAATGGCATCTGCAAATCCCGAACTCGGGCTGCCGCCAATCCCCGCCAGCGGAATGAAACCAGCGGCGGGTCGTCATGGTAGTCTGCTGCCGGGGTCTTGGGAGAGGTTTTTGATCGGCCGGGTCTTCAAAGCATTTCAATATCGCGACTTCCGCCTGATGTGGATCGGCGC
>PLHN01000526.1 GCA_003139975.1 Acidobacteriaceae bacterium | reverse complement strand
CACGTCGACCACACCGAGCATGATGTGCAGGTGCTGGTCACCGAAAACGGATTAGCCGATCTGCGGGGCTTGTCACCGCGCCAGCGCGCGCACCTGATCATCGAGAAGTGTGCCAATCCCGACTTCAAGGCGCAGCTTCTGGATTATCTGAACCGCGCCGAGCGGCTGTCCTACGGCAAACACACACCGCATCTGCTAACGGAGTCGTTAGGCTGGCACAGCCGTTATCTGCGCACCGGAAATATGCGCTACAAGGAGGAGAACTGAAGAGCAATTATTCCTAATTACCGCAGCCGCCCGGCCAGCGCCCCAAACAAGGGCAGCTCGAAGCGCTCGCCCTGCCACGCTTTGATCGAGAGCACGATCCACAAGAAGAGCATGGCCAGCGAGGCCAGAATCCCGAAGAGCAAAAAAGCCATAGCCGCGGCAACGTTCGAAAGAAAGAGCGCCGCGACCGTCAGAACGAAAAACACTCCCCAAATCAGAACGCTCTGCCAGGCATGAAAGCGAAGAAAGCGATGCTCGCGAAAGCCCGGCAGCAACAGTAGTACCGCCGCTGGAACGAAGCTGAAATAGGCAAGCGCAGCCAACGCGCGATCACTGGCCGCGATCGGCCTCATCGACCATCCGCAGGCCGGGCAAAAGGCGGCACTCGCCGGCATCCCGGTTCCGCAGTGCGGGCACGCGACCTTAGCCTCGGCGGGATTTCCCCCGCCGGCTGCTGGATCTTGAGAATTAGACAATTCGCCGGCCATCCCTCTTCTTTCGACAATCTTCACACAATCCATAAATCTGGAACGTGTGCCGCGTGGTCAGATAATGGTGTTTGCGGCCGATGTCTTTTTCGACTTCTCCGATTTCGGGCGAAAAAAACTCCACCGACGCCCCGCACCCGGTGCACACCATGTGGTGATGGCTGCGGCGGTTGTACTGGTGCTCGTAACGGGCAATGCCGTCATGAAAAGCGACCTCGCTGGCCAGACCGCAATCGCCAAAAAGCTTCAGCGTGCGGTACACGGTGGTGAATCCGATGTGCGGGTCCTTTTTCTTCACCAGCCGGTGCAATTCGTCGGTCGAAAGATGTTCGCGGGTTTCAAGAAACGTTCGCAGGATGGTGCTGCGCTGCCCGGTCTGCTTCAGGCCCACGCGGCGAAGGTGCTGCAGAAAAATTCCCTCCGCCTCGCGGATGTTCTCGCGCGAGATGCTCGGCTGATCGTCAATGCGCTTTTGCAGCATGTTGGGTGTGGAGATAGATGATCGTACACGCCAAAGGATCGCAACAATGATACTGGGGGAACACGGGTTACGCCAACCTCATGCAAGTTCTGTTGGTTGGGGTGGTAGGAACTGGCGAAGCCCGCACAAATTCCGCAAGATACATGAACATTCTGGGCAGAAAACGGGCCTACCCCTGCGGTAGGCCCGTGCTTGCCAGTCTAGACTATTTACCCGCCTTGCCTGCGACGACACCGACGCCGGTGCACATGTCCCACCCCGCCGCCCCGGAGTAGCCCCCGTATGGACCACAGAATCCCGTCGTGATATCGCGGAAGTCTGCGGTATTGGCGCGGTTGCCGTAGATGGTCGTCAACTCCGCGTTGGTGGAGGCGCGGAAAGTGCCGGCCGAATTGATGATTCCGGCCAGCGCGGGCGAGGAGACGCTTGTCCCGCCCACGACCAGCCACCCGCCTATATTAGAGTCGAAAACCCAAACCCCGGTATTCGGGTTGGCATCAAACGAGAGGTCGGGAGTGCCACGAAAATTCCCCACCTGGGATGAGATTGCACCCTGGTAACTGGGACGAGGTTCGTAGTGGCTTACGCCGCCTCCCGTCGAGTCCCACGGATACTCGGACAGGAATGCACCAGTCGCCGCATTGCGGCGCACCGTTGTTCCTCCGGCTGAGACTACATTCGGAGAGGTGCTCGGCCAGATTGTGCCGGGACCGTCTCCCGCGGACGCGAAGTATACGACATTGGCTTTGAGAAAATGTGAGTCGTAGGAGGTTTCGCCGGGGAACTCGCCTCCTCCCCAACTGTTGGTTACTTCGCCGCCACCGGCAGCGGTGACCATATTGCCGGCCACGTCTTCGGCCACCATCAGGTCGGAAAAGTAGCTGGAAGCCGCTTCCACCAGAACAATCTTCGCCCCCGGAGCCATGGCATGGGCCCACTGCACGTCCAGCGATTCCTCCATCTCCCAGCCGTAGTCGTAAGCCGGCCGCGTGCCACTGGCGTAGACCGTCTGGAAATTCGCCGCCGGCAATCCGAACTGCGTCGAAAACGCTGCCAGATCGTTGGCCGCATTCGGGGCATCGTAGGCATCCACGATGGCAATCATCCTGGCGCCGCCCGTGGGGTTCGCAGTTACCTTATTCGGGTTACAGCCCGTGACCACCGTGGCCAGGCTATACACGCAGGCCAATGATGCCGGGCTTTCATAGGCATAACCAGCATAAGGCACGCCAAAGGGCCGCGCAGTCACCAGCGGCTTCGTGGGCAGCAACACGTGGATATTCGTGTGCGCGCGCATTCCGATGTCACTTGGCATCTCAATGCTCGAGTTGGGCGTAATTACGTTTCCGCTGACCTGCTTGACTTGACCCGTAGCGAAAGTTGTCAGGATAAGCAACGTCGTTAGAACCGCCGTATAAAGAACTTTCATAGCCTCCAATTTCCTCAGCTGCACTCTGCCGGTTTGGCCCGGGAGAATATGCGTTATCGATGAAGCACAGTTTGTGGCTGCGCACCGTGACTTACCGGGCGAAGGCCGCGGGCTGGACGCTTTCGAAACAATCGTGATCGAGTTGTGCACAGCGGGAATGGTGCCTGCATTCGAGCATCTGTGCGGGTTGTACCCGACAGGTAATTCGGTTTTTCTTCTCCTCCCTTCATGAACCTAAGATGATCTCAATTACACGGGATGTACAGATCACCACGGTTACGACCTACCCATTACCTGACTTGCGAAGATAGTACTATCGCACGTGTTACTAACTTCTATAACTGATCGAATGCAGCAATTGATCCTGGCGGATTTGCGCGTCACCGCGGCTAGGTGATGGCTCACTGCGCACGAATGCAACGCTCCTGACAAACACCGGGCCGACCCCATCACGCCCGCGCCCAAACCCAGCGCCTAAAGGCGCACTCATAACACAGCACTTGCGGAATGCCTGAAGGCATACCCCAATACGAATCCCGCTTTCACCACGGCTGATAGCGCGAGTATCGTTCCTTGGGGTGCGCGGTTGTCACAGACACCACGCGCCCCTACAATCTTTGAGTAATGTCTGCTGCGGCTTCCCCGCCCGAGATTTCACACTCTGAGGTCCGTGGGCGCAACCCTGCGCTCCGCATCTTGTACTACGCCATCTGCGTTCTGCTGGTGGCGATCATCGCCGCCATGTGGTGGGCATACTGGATCGCCCACTCCGCGCTCCCACAGATGGATGGGGCGGTCGCGGTCCCAGGGCTCTCTGCCAAGGTGCGGGTCGTTCGCAACGAACAGGGCGTGCCTGCAATTGAGGCTTCTACGCTCGAAGACTTGTTCTTCGCTCAGGGCTACGTGACTGCGCAGGACCGGCTCTGGCAGATGGACATGTTGCGCCGCGTCGCGGCCGGGGAGCTTTCCGAGATCATCGGCGAAGACACGCTGAAGATCGACCGCGAGCAGCGCATTCTGGGTTTGCGCGTAACCGCCGAGGCCGCAGCCAGGACGATTTCGGCGCGTGATCGCGCATATTTTGGCGCCTACACGCGGGGCGTAAACGCGTTCATCGAGTCGCACGGCGATCGCCTGCCCCTCGAATTCCGGATACTGAAATATCAGCCGCGGCCGTGGACGGTCACTGACTCTGTTTTGATCGGGGCGCGCATGGTCCAGGATCTGAATCACTACAGCTATCGGCGCGCTCTCACGCGGGAGAAAGTACTAGCCAAGCTCGGCGCCGAGCTCACCGCCGATCTTTACGTGAATTCGTCGTGGCATGATCGTCCCCCGACCGACATAAGGCGCGCCATGGATCAGGAGCCGGCTGCCGGCAGCGGTGATGAAGACGATGATGATGACGAAGAAGTGGACCCCGATGGCGCATCCAAAAAGCTGACGTCGGCGCTGCCATCGCCGCGCGCCGCATTAGCGCGAGCGCCATTCGCCGCGGTTGACGAGCAAGAGGCGGNNCGGCAACTTCGACGTCGCCGGCGTGACGTTACCGGGCGTGCCGTTCGTGATTGTCGGACACAACCAGCGCATAGGATGGGGATTCACCAACGTCGGCCCAACCGTAGAAGACGACTTCATCGAAGAGTTCAACGCGGAGGGCCAGTACAAGGTTCCCGCGCCACAAACCAAGGCCGCAGCACGGGCGTCCAAGGACCATCCGTTCACGGAGTGGCGCGAACCGGAGCACCGCCAGGAAACCATCCACGTCAAAGGCAAACCCGACGTGACGCTCGATGTAATCACCACCCGCCATGGCCCAATCATCACCGACCTGATTCCCGGCGAAACGCGCAAGATCGCGCTGCGCTGGACGCTTTACGACGGCATGGGACTCGCGTTCTTCGACGTCGACTCGGCGCAAAACTGGGACGAGTTCCGCAAAGCCTTTTCGGCGTTCGGAGCACCGGGGCAAAACGTCGTGTATGCCGACGTTGACGGACACATCGGGTACCAGACGACGGGCCGCGTACCGATTCGCGCCGCCGGCGATGGCAGCCTGCCCGTAACCGGCAGCGACGATGCGCACGAGTGGAAGGGGTATATCCCGTTTGACGAAATGCCGCGCATTTTCGATCCGCCCACCGGGATACTCGCCACCGCCAACGGCCGGATTGCACCCGACGGCTACAAGTATTCAATCAGCACCGAATGGTTTGCTCCCTGGCGCACCGACCGGATCTATCGCGTACTCGAGTCGGGAAGGAAGTTTTCACCTGCGGATATGCTGGCGCTGCAGATGGATGTCTCCTCGACGTTTGACCACTTCTGCGCCGACAAGTTCGTCTATGCGCTCGATCATGCCCCGAAGATTTCGGCACAAGCCAAGAGGGCCGCCGATATTCTGCGCGATTGGGACGGACGCATGACCGCCGATTCGGCTGCGCCGACCATTGAGACAAAAGCGCGGGAGGAATTGATGCGGCTACTGCTGGAGCCGAAACTCGGCCCGACCGAGGATAGTCCGACGGCGGCCAGCACGGCGAATGGATCGGCGAAAAATGGCTCGCCAGCAAGTGAGCTAGCTGCGAAGGATTCCAGCGTGCTGAGTTGGAAAAGTTATCGGTGGGGCATGTCCTCGGTGTGGCTCGAAAACGTGCTCAGCAAGCAGCCTCCGCGCTGGCTGCCGCCCGGCTACTCCGACTACGGAGCCGTGCTGACGGCTGCGATCGAGAACACGGTGAAGCAGCCGGGCATCACGACAGATCTCGCAAAATGGAAGTGGGGCGCAAATTACCGGGTCGAGATCGATCATCCAATACTTAGCCGCCTGCCGCTGATCGGCCGCTTCACCGGCCCCAGCCATCTTCCGCTGAGCGGGAGTCATTCCACCGTCAAGCAGGTGGATCGTAACTTTGGCCCTTCCGAGCGAGCGACCTGGAACTTCGCCGACTTCGACTCCAGCACGCTGAACGTGGTCACCGGCGAGAGCGGAGTCTTTCTCAGCCCGCATTATCTGGACCAATGGCGGGCGTGGTATGGCGGATCGACGTTCACGCTACCGTTCTCGGCTGCGGCAGTTGATAAGCACCGCGCGCACGAACTGACGCTGGAACCGAGATAGATTGTGTTTTCACGTTTGGGTTTTGCCAGCCTGGTCTCGTCTCAACACAAGGATGCCAGTCCAGTTGCTCTCCTTGAGACCTGAGACCCGCTTCTAGAAGTCCACCGTTACCACGTCATAAAAATTGCCGACCATCAACGGTGCGTAGATTGGATTGTTGGTGGGAGGAATCTGCGCGGCATCGACCGTGAGACAGTTATCATTGGAATCGATCGTAGTGCAATAGATATAGAGCGATCCACCGGGCACAGCATAGCCCTGGACAACGTACACGACGTCGCGGGTGCCAATGGGCTGAATGCCGGTAACGTCTCCATTGACGGGAGGAATGACCACGCCGCCGGGGGCGACATTCCCCTCAGCCGTCGTCAAGGTGTTGTAAATCGAGAGACACCCGCGAACCTCTGCCCCTGCCGGCGGAGGGTAGGGGGGAACGATTTCCGTGCAGGTGCGCGCGCCGATGAAGAGCTGCCCATTGGCGCCCATCGCCATACGATCGTGATAGCCGTCGGTGATGATGGCATTGCCGGTGACCGTCATGCGCGACAGGTCGATGATGGAAAGCAGTCCACAGGTCTGCGCCGCCGTTGGCTCGCCGGTGCAGGACTGGGACGGTTGTCCGGTCATGTAGGGCGTACCTGCCAAATACATCGTCGAACCGTTGACAAGGGCAAAACTGCCGGCGCACTGCGGCAGGTTGGGCGGCACAGCCGGAGCGCAAGCGGCAACGGAGCCGCCCAGTGTATTCGTGGTCATATCGAACTGCTGTACGCTGGCCTGGGTTCCCCCGCACTCGGCTCCGCAATTAATGACGAACGCTGTCGTGTCATCGCTGCTGAAGAAGGCCTGCACCGGGCGGTCAAACCCCCCGACATAAGTCACCACCGCATTGCCCGTCCCCAGGTTCGAAGGCGTTACCACGGCGATCGAATCCGAATTGGGGCTGAAGGCCAGAATCCGGTCGCCGCCATTATTGATTGATAAGTACTGCACCGAAGGAATATCAATTTGGCCCCCGGACACCCCCAAATTCGACCCAGCCACCCCGATCACCTCGATTGCTCCCTGGGACTGCTCGACTACCTTCTCGAGGGGCAGCGCAACGTAGGCCACAGAACTGTCTGGAGAAATCACGATGCTTTCGGTGGGATACTGCAGCGGAACCTGCGCGGCGCTGCTTTCCTTGGCGTTGTTGATGATGCTGTACTGGCAAGGAGGACTTGGCGGAGTCGGGGAGCAATTATTGTTGCCGCTGAAAACCAACGTCTCGGCACGGTTGGGCGTCACCACCATCATGCTCGGAGATGTCCCTGCGGAAATCGGGCCCACCGTCGTCGCTCGCACGTCAGTCTCGGCATTGACGATATTGATGCCGCCTCCCACCGGGTTGGAGACGAAAGCCCGATAAGCGATGCCGCTGATCCCACTACCACCGGACGAGCTACTTCCGCAGTTCACAAGCGCCACACTCACAGCCACCCACATTGCAGGGATTAGGACTTTCTTCAAGACCAACGGCTCCAGACTGTACGGATCAATTTCTTGGATGCAGGAATAGGGATTATAGCAAAGAGGAAATTGCTGGGGGGCGAACACCCGCGTGCCTCACCCCCGCCGCACCAAGCGCCCCGGCTGCCAGAGCCAGCGGCCTTCCTGTATCCTCTTAGAGATGCCGCAGAACTTTCGTGAACGCTTGCAGAAGGGGCCAGTGCTCTGCGACGGGGCCATGGGAACCCTGCTCTACGCCAAGGGCATTTTCATCAACCGGTGCTATGACGAGTTGAACGTTTCCCAACCGGAACTCATTCGCGCCGTGCATCACGACTATCTGCAAGCGGGCGCCGAGATCATTGAAACTAACACCTTCGGCGCCAACAGCTTTCGCCTGGCGCGCCACAGCCTGGCCGGCCATGTCCGCGACATTAATGTGGCCGGAGCCCGCCTGGCGCGCGAGGCGGCCAAGAGCTTCGCTGGCTTTGTGGCCGGCTCGGTCGGTCCCCTTGGCATTCGCATCGAGCCTCTCGGCAAGACTTCCTTTGAGGAAGCGCGCAATGCCTTTCGTGAACAGATTGCCGCTCTGGTGGAAGGCGGCGTCGATTTGCTGATGCTCGAGACCTTCGGCTATGTGGAGGAGCTGCATCAGGCGGTGCTGGCCGCCCGCGACGTCGATCCCAAGATCCCCATCGTTGCCCAGGTCACCATCGATGAGGATGGAGACTGCCTCGACGGTTCCGACCCCGAAGCCTTTGCGACTCGCCTCACGGAATGGAACGTTGACGTCCTTGGCATCAATTGCAGCGTTGGGCCGGTCGCCATGCTCGACGCCATTGAACGCGTGCGCGCCGCCACTTCCCTGCCGCTCTCTGCCCAACCCAATGCAGGCATGCCGCGCTCGGTCGAGGGCCGCAACATTTATCTGTGTTCGCCGGAGTACATGGCGAACTACGCGGAGAAGTTTGTGGCTGCTGGCGTCCAACTGGTCGGCGGCTGCTGCGGAACCACCCCCGATCACATCCGCGCCATGAAGTCCGCTCTGCGCGTCGGAGAGGCGCGGGCCCAGTCGGCCCATGCCGAAGTGACCCATAGCGCAAAAGTCCCGGTTCCGGCCAGCATTCCGCTCGGAAATCGTTCCCGCCTGGGCGCCAAGATCGCCGCCGGCGAATTCATCACCATGGTCGAAATCGTTCCCCCCAAGGGAATCGACATCCGCAAAGAGGTCGAGGGCGCGAAATTCGTCAAGTCCGTAGGCGTCGACGCCATCAACATTCCCGATAGCCCTCGAGCTTCGGCGCGCATGAGCAATCAAGCCTTGTCGCTCCTCATGCAGCAGGCGGTCGGCATTGAGGCGATTCTCCACTACACCTGCCGTGACCGAAACGTGCTCGGCATTCAGTCGGACCTGCTCGGGGCCGCTGCCACCGGCATTCACAACCTGATCTGCATCACCGGCGACCCCCCAAAAATGGGCAACTACCCCGATGCCACGGCTGTGTTCGACGTCGACTCCATCGGGCTGGTCAATATCGTCCACAACCTGAACCGCGGCCTCGATCTGGGCGGCAATCCCTTGGGAACTGGGACCAGTTTCGTAATTGGGGTCGGCGCCAATCCCGGCCTCCCCAATCTGGACGAAGAGATCAAACGCTTCGAGTACAAGGTGCAGGCGGGAGCCGAGTATGTCGTTACCCAGCCAGTATTTGACTTACGATTGTTAGAGAATTTCTTGAAGCGCATTGAGCATTGCCGAATTCCCGTTGTTGCCGGAATCTGGCCGCTAACCAGTCCCCGCAATGCCGAATTCATGAAGAACGAGCTCCGCGTCTCCGTCCCCGATGAAATCCTCAATCGCATGATCAAAGCCACCACGCCGGAGGCCGCGCGCGCCGAAGGCGTGGCCATCGCCCGCGAAATGCTCCAGGCCGTGCGCGACTTCGTTCAGGGCGCGCAGATCAGCGCGCCCCTCGGCCGCTATGCCTCCGCCGTCGATGTCTTGGAAGCCCTCGGCTCGAATCGGCCCACATCGGTCTGAGTTCTCACCGCCTGAGTGTCAACAGCTTCTCGCCGTTCTGTTTCGGAACACGAGCAAAAATATTTGTACTTCCCATCGAAATTTACTGGACATCTCCAACCCAAAACGGCATTACAATACACGCAGGAGTAATTGGATTGGTGAAGTTTGAAGAGTGCCTCGAGCGACTCGAGAAGATTGTCCTGGAACTCGAAAAAGGTGAAGTTCCATTGGAAAAATCTCTGACGCTGTTTGAAGAAGGCATGCAGCTTTCCACAACCTGCAGGAAACAACTGGAGGAGGCGGAAGGGAAAGTAGAGAGTCTGCTAAAGCAGAACGGAAAGCTTCAAGCGGAACCGTTCGAGCCCCCGGCCGAGAAAGCATTGCGCAAGTAACGCTGTTCGTGCTCGGAGTCGTTAACGCCTGTGGTAGCAGCCCAGCTGTCGCAGCCAAAGACCACCGCTGACCCGCGGTGATCTCCAGGGGGATTTATGGAACCAATCAACTTAGTTGTCTACCAGAAGGACCCCAGAACTGCTCAAGCCCTGGTGGTCTGTCTTTCCGAACATTTTGGCTCAGTAAAACTGGCCAACCGTTATGAAGAGGTCCGCCTCGCCGTTGTCCGCAATCACGCCAACGTGCTGGTGCTGGACATGGAAGAATCCCGGCCCGATGAGATCGGGCGTTTGCACCACGAGTTCCCGTCTTTGTGCATCGTGGGAACCCACCGTCTGGCGGATGAACAGCTATGGGCCGACGCACTGAACCAGGGCGCTGCCGACCTGTGTGAACCGCGCAATGACATGGTCGTGCGCTCGGTGTTACACGAATGCGCACACCACGCAGCCGCCTGAAAACCTTCGTCGTGACCAAGGCCGCCGGCGGGCGGCCTTCGTCATTTCCGCCGATAGTGCCGGAACTCTTCCGTTTTACTCTCCCCGCTTTGGGGTGGCACAGATTTTGGGTGGCCAGGATCTTAGTACTGAATCCGAGTTTCCTCAATTGTTATACTGCCATGCGATGCTGAAACAAGTTCTCGACGAGGGACGCGCCGCCGCCGATGCCGCGCTCGAGCAGCTTTTGCCCGCGGCAACGCAGCATCCGTCATCCATTCACCAGGCCATGCGCCACAGCGTATTCGCCGGCGGCAAGCGCCTGCGCCCCATTCTCTGCATGGAAGCCGGCCGCATGACGGTGCCGAAACAGACCGGAGCCTTGCCGGCCGGCATTGAACAACTCGGCGCCGCGCTCGAAATGCTCCACACCTATTCNNCCTATTCGCTCATCCACGACGATCTGCCCGCCCTCGACAACGACGACCTGCGCCGCGGCCGGCCCACCTGCCACAAGGCCTTCGGGGACGCTACCGCGATTCTGGCCGGCGATGCCCTGCAGACTCAGGCGTATGAAGTGCTCGCGCGGATCTACTGTCCCGCCGAAGCGCGCGTAGCAATCATTGGCGAGATCGCGCACGCCACCGGCACCATCGACGGCATGATCGGCGGCCAGGTTGTTGACCTCGAAGCCGAGCACAAGAAGCCCGATCTCGCCACACTCGAATACATTCATCGGTCCAAAACCGCAGCCCTGATCACCGCCAGCGTCGTCAGCGGAGGCATGTACGCCGGGGCGAGCGCGAGTGATATAGAACGGCTTCGAATCTACGGCCAGTGCATCGGCCTGGCGTTTCAAATCGTCGACGACGTGCTCGACGTGACCCAGACCTCCGAGCAACTCGGCAAAACCGCCGGCAAGGACACGGCCGCCCAGAAGGCGACTTACCCGGCCCTGTTCGGCATCGAGGAATCGCTGGGCAAAGCCGACGCGTTAGTGGCGAAGGCCTGCACCCAGCTTGATTCCTTTGGGGATCGCGCTACCACGCTCAAAGAGCTGGCGCACTTTCTGGTGACACGAAAGAACTAAAGCTCGGCCGACTGCTTGAAGCACCACGCTGCTCCCTGGTCTAATCGCGATCCTGTGCCTAGTTGCGCTGTCCACCGCGTCTGCAAAAGCAGGAATATCGTGGTGGTAAAGTTGAGCCGATGGCCAAAGCCTTAGATTCGGAGAGGTTTGAGGAGATTGTAGAGTGGGCATACGGCACCCTGCCGCAGAAGATCCGGGACCTGCCAGACTTTCCCGGCATTGAAGTTGCCGACGAGCCGCCTGAGGACGTGTTGAAGAAAAAGAAGTGGCCCCGGGGAACGGAGTTGTTGGGATGCTACAGCGGCGTAGTCAGGACGAAGCAGTCGCACACCCAAATGAGGGTCGCCCCCGATTTGATATTTGTTTTTCGCGGGCCAATTCTGCGGTGTTCAAGAGGAGATCTGCGGGCTGAAGTGAAGCGAGTGGTTTGGCACGAGGTCGCCCACTGGCTCGGCTATGAGACTGAGGAGCAAGTGCAGGCCTTGGGCTTATAAGGAGAAAGCTGATAACTGGCTAGTGCCCAACGTAATAATCGTGCTCAAGATAATATAACGCCGCAAATGCGAGCACCAACGCCACCGCCGTAATCAGCAGCGGCCGTGCGCTTCGCAGAGGGCGTTGCCAATCCGCCGTGGCCAGGAAAAGTAGGATCGTCGGCACCAGAGCCACAATCGATAGCTGAAAGATGTGCGCTGCCGTGCCCTCGTCCGGTTGCGGCGCCTGAAAATAGCCGCTCACTACCGTCAACAGGGCCAAAACGGACAGGCCGATGATAATTCTGCCGCTGATCCGGTTCATTTGCTCGCCACGCATAGGTCAATCACCTGCCGCTGCATACCACTATATCAAGCACAGCTTTCCCTCGCCGGCAGCGTCAGGAATTCGCAACCTCTATTCGCAACCTCACCGGATAAGGTAAGGATCGAGCGTGAATAAATGTTGGAAGTACCGATCTCACCACTTCGGATTCAGCCGATCGAGGAGAAAGCCTTCACCAGCCCCAGAGGAATACACGACCACACGCTGCCAGTTGGCCAAATCGGCCTCTTTCAATTCCTTCAAAGTTTCGCCGCGCGCCCGGGCGGCATAGCTCGCGAAAGACTCAAGGGCGGCGTGGGCGGCTATCGCCGCTTCCCCCGGCGTTAGGTATTGACGTGGAGGTTTACACATAAAGATCGGCACGGAAGTATTAGCACCCCTGCTTTCGACTATATATTTGGTCGCGTGAGCGTTGACAGGGCCGGTCACCGATGATGCAGCGTTTTGCACAGTTACGCCAGTGAAGACCATCGTAACTTGGGGGTCTGTCCATGCGGAAAGTAGCATTAGGGTGCGTGGATTTCCCCAAAACCGCCACGCCCAATAGGGGAAGAGTACCAGATGCGAAAACAGAGAGGTTTCTCGTTAATCGAACTTCTGATTGTGGTCGCGATCATCCTGATCATCGCTGCTATCGCTATCCCGAACCTGCTGCGTGCGCGTATTGCGGCCAACGAATCGTCCGCGGTGGGGTCGACGCGAACGGTGAACACTGCTGAAGTCGCGTACAACTCGGCGTATCCGACGGTTGGATTCGCTGTCACGCTGAACAGCCTTGCCGGTTCCTGCCCGGGCAGCACCGTGCCGACTTCGACAGCTGCTTGCTTGATTGATAACGTGTTGGGCGCCAGCAACGCTACTTCCAAGAGCGGCTATTCGTTCGCCCTGGACAACGGAGGCAGCACCTCTACACCTCAAGGTGCCTACTCCATGGATGGACGACCAATTACGGTGAACCAGACGGGCGTCCGTTACTTCTGCTCGGCCGCCGACGGCGTAGTTCGGTACGGCGCGAGCGCTTTCAGCGGTTCCAGTTGCCAGTCGAGCGGCACACCGCTGCAGTAAGGACCAGTTCGGCCATAACCTGAGAAAGCTTAGTAAAGGGCCTCGCTATTGCCGGTTTGCCGCCGCCGCGCTCTTGCGTCTGAAGCATTGACTTGCCGCCCCATCCCGCCTACTATTTCCCGATTCCCCGATCTCCGATCCATTCGGTCGGCCCAACGTGATCGGATAAACAATGATCGGCCAAACCATCTCGCACTACCGCATCGTCGCGAAGCTCGGTGGCGGGGGCATGGGTGTGGTTTACAAAGCGGAGGACACCCGCCTCGACCGGTTTGTGGCCCTCAAGTTTCTGCCGGAAGACGTGGCCCGCGACCATCAAGCACTTGAACGGTTTCGCCGGGAGGCGAAAGCGGCCTCTGCGCTCAACCATCCCAACATCTGCACCATCTACGACATTGGCGAAGAGAATGGCCAGGCGTTCATCGTCATGGAGTTTTTGGATGGCGCGACGCTGAAGCATGTGATCGCGAGCCATCCGCTCGAACTCGATACCTTGCTCGCGCTGGCCATCGAGATCGCTGACGCGCTCGACGCCGCCCATGCCAAGAACATCGTTCACCGGGACATCAAGCCGGCGAACATTTTTGTGACCGAACGTGGACACGCCAAGATTCTCGATTTCGGATTGGCCAAAGTAACAACCGGCACGAGCAGTTCGCTTGGAGCCACGCAGGCAACGGTCGAGTCGGACCATCTGACCAGCCCCGGCACTGCCGTCGGCACAGTTGCCTACATGTCGCCCGAGCAGGCGCGCGGCAAGGATCTCGATGCCCGCACCGATCTGTTCTCTTTCGGAGCCGTTTTGTACGAAATGGCTACTGGCACGTTGCCCTTCCGCGGTGACTCGTCGGCGGACCTGTTCGACTCGATTCTTCACAAGATTCCGGTCGCGCCCGTCCGGCTGAACCCAGATGTTTCTCCCAAGCTCGAAGACGTCATCAACAAAGCTTTGGAGAAAGACCGCGAACTGCGCTACCAGCATGCATCCGATATGCGTGCCGACCTGAAGCGGCTGAAGCGGGAGACGGAATCGGGGCGCGTGCCGCATAGAACCGATGAGACTTCTCTGCCCAGCTCTCCAAGCTCGGCCAGCGCCAGCAACGTAATCCCAGCCTCATCGGCGCAAGGAATCGCGGCAGCCCCTTCCACGCCGTCGCAGCCCAGCGCGGCCACGGCGCAGGGTGCGGCGTCCTCGAGTTCGGTCCTGATTGCAGAAGCCGGCCGCCACAAAAGTGTCGCCTTCGCAGCAGCGGCCCTAGTCATACTGCTTCTCATTGCGGCGGGATTCGGAGTTTATAAATTCCTCAGCCGCGGCGGCGGTCCTGCAATTGATACTCGCAACATCAGCATCCGGCCGCTGACCGACCACGGACAAGTCATAAATTTTGCTACCATCTCCTCCGACGGCCGATTGGTCGCCTACGGCAGGCGGGAGGGCGAACGCAGCCTGCGAGTGAAACAGGTGATCACCGGCAGCGAGGTCACCGTTGTACCGCCCCAGCCGGGCTTTTTTGGCCTCGGTGCGACCTTCACACCGGATGGCAACTATCTTTACTACACCCACGGAGATCCCACCAACGCCAACAACATTAATCTTTACAGCGTGCCTGCCCTGGGTGGCGCCTCGCGGCAGATTGTGAGTAACGTCGACAGCGCGGCGGCATTCTCACCCGACGGCAAGCGCATCGTGTACCGACGCACGATTCAAGACAAAGGGGAAGATCAGTTGCTGCTGGCGAACGCCGATGGCAGTGGCGAAAGCGTCATCTTCCGCCATGAGTCCGGGATCAAGGGCTTGAGCACCTTCCCTTCCTGGTCAACTTCGGGCAACCTCATCGCCGTCGGCGCATTGGAGTTGGGAAAGAACACTCTTGGATCCATTCTGGTGCTCACGCCAGAAGGCAAGGTGATCAAGACTCTTCCCCTACCCATGCTGATCAGCCACCTGGCGTGGTTGCCCGATGCTTCCGGGCTGTTCTTTATCGGCGCCGAGAAGTCGACCGGCTTCCGTCAACAGATCTGGTTTCAGCCTTATCCTACTGGAGAGCCTTTTAAAATCAGCAACGATTTGAGTCAGTACAACACGCTCAGCGTCACGGCGGATGGCAAGTCGTTCGTTACCGCCCAGGAGCGCCAACAGGCAACGATTTACGTGGCCGATTCCCCACCGGTCCTGAATGACAAAATCGACTGGAAGCTGACTCCGATCTCCACCGAACAAGCGACCGGCTATGCTCTGTCTTGGACCGCTTCCGGCAAACTCCTGCAAATGGATGCTGCAAACCACGCCTATATCACCAATGGTGACGGGTCAAACCGGGTTCACCTCCTGGAGAACAATCCCCCCGTTCAAGATCCCTCCGCTTGTGGTCCCGGTGATATTGTCGCTGTGCCCATATTGTCCGAAGACAACGTGCAGCAACTTTGGCGACTGAATGTCGCGACTGGAGAGTTGAAACAGCTCTCGTTTAACAAGGTCGAATTTGGAGCCTCCTGCACACCTGATGGCAAGTGGGTGGTTTACCAGGCACTCATTACCGCAGATAACGTGTCCCACATTTTTAAGATCTCAACCGAAGGTGGTACGCCCGTGGAACTGACCCACGGAAGCGTTTTTTTCGCTGCCGTTTCTCCCGATGGCGCCCTGGTGGCCTACGGCCGGACTGATGGTCAGGGAGCGAGCGCCAGGTTAAAAATCGTGATCCAGAAACTGGAAGGCGGCGCCATTGTTCAGGAAATCGACGTGCCTTCGACCTACAATTTCTATCGCCTCGGGTGGACGCCGGACGGGCACGCCCTCACCTACGTGCACAATACGACGGGCAATACGCAGAATGTGTACATGCAGGAACTGGCTGGCGGCGCACCCGTGCAGTTGACCCACTTCGATTCTGAACCGGCGGTCGTGGCGGCCTATGCCTGGTCACGCGATGGCAAGAAATTTGCGGTTACCCGCGCCCGTTACGCCGATGCCGACGTCGTCATGTTCAGCGGTTTCAGGTAGGCCCAAGTCCAAAACTCGAAAAAAGGAGTTCGACCCATGTTGACGCTTCAGACGAGAAATATGGATCCCGACATTGTGGTGCTGGATGTCTCCGGAAGAATTGTCATGGGACGGGAATGCAAGGAACTGGAGTGGGCGACCGAGACCTTCGTCCGGGAGAACAAGAAGAAAGTTCTCTTCGACCTGAGCGGTGTCACCCACATCGACAGCACGGGCATTGGGATCATCGTCATGTGCGCCGGCAAGCTTAAGCAAGCTGGCGGAAAACTGCGGGTGTGCGCGCAAGGGCATGTGGAAGAGGTACTAAAACTCACCAGCGTAGATAAGGTTGTCGACCTCCATCCCAATATCGCGGCGGCCGCGGCTGGCTTTTAACTGCTCGTTTTTCCACAAGGTCCGGCACTCGCCAACGCACCAAACATTCTCTACCGGGGATTGCATCCGGCTACGGCCAGCGCTAGAGTAGTGACAGCTCTGGCGGTCTCCTACCTTCTTGTTGCTCACCATAGATTTGCGCGGGATTGCTGCAGTGTCTGTGCAACTAAAGGCGGTGGGTGGATGGGCACCCCAATATGTGGTGTTTTATTACTTGACCCGTCCCCCCGTTCGCCGTTAAAGTTGGTTCAACGCTGGGGCGCTGGCTCCGTTTGTGGGGAACGCGCCTCGGCATGCGATCAGGAGGAACCTCGGCAGTTAACATCGCCTTTACCCCGCCGGGGCCCTCCACGGATTTGCAGTCGGTCCAGCCAGCGCGTAGGCGGATGTAGTTTCCGCCAAGAACACGCACGCCGCTAGACATGTCGGCGCCGAGCATTGAAGCGGAACCCGAAGGAGTGACTTTGCTCAAACTCAAGAAGCTGCAAATCCTGGGATTCAAATCGTTTTGCGATCGCACCGAGCTTAAGTTTCATGGCGAGGGCATTGCCGCCATCATTGGCCCCAACGGCTGCGGTAAATCGAATATTGCCGATGCCATCTCCTGGGTGCTGGGCGAGCAGTCGGCGAAAACCTTGCGCGGCTCGCGCATGGAGGACGTGATCTTCGCGGGTACAAACGGCCGCAATCCCACCGGCATGGCCGAGGTCACATTGACGCTGATCGATCCGGAGGTTTACCACGGCTCCGATTCCAACGCGCCTACCGAGATCGAAATCCAGGATGAACTGGCGGAAGAAAACTGGGATGAAGCGGAACTGCGCGCAAGCGCCGCCGCGGAAACCGAGCGCGCCGTGGAAGACGCGCAGCCGGGAAAAACCGAAGAAGTGGAGGCTGCGACCGGAAGCGCAGCCGTCTCCGGCGCCCCCGATGGAGCGACGGGCGCACTCGCCCGTTCAGGCGGGCAGAATGCTGAGGCAGCGGAAGGCGTATCCTCAGATTCAGCTCCGGCACAAGCCGACCCCGACAATGCAGCCACTCAAACCGCCGGGCCACAGCTTGTTTCGCTGCAGACTGTTCCGCCGCAGGTCGTGTTAAAGATCCGCCGCCGCAAGTTTAACCAGCAACCCGCACGAACCGGGGAAATCGCTGTGACGCGCCGCCTGTTCCGCAGCGGCGATAGCGAATACTTGCTCAACGGAAAGCTCTGCCGTCTGCGCGACATTCAGGAACTTTTTATGGGAACGGGCCTTGGCCCGGAATCCTACGCACTCATTGAGCAGGGACGGATTGGCCAGATACTGAGCAGCCGTCCCACGGATCGCCGCGCCATTATTGAAGAAGCCGCCGGCGTGACAAGATTCAAAACCAAAAAACGCCTCGCCGAAGCGCGCCTCGAAGATGCCAAGCAAAATCTCAATCGGGTGAACGACATCTTCGAGGAAGTGACGCGCCAGATGAATTCGCTGAAACGCCAGGCCAGCAAGGCTGAGCGCTATGGCCGCCTGCGCGATGAAATGCGCGCCAAGCTGCGCGTCGTGCTGGCCAGCAAGTTCACACACATGGACGCCGAGCGGCTCTCGTTCGATTCCCAGGTCAAGCAACTGGGCGAGGAAATCCGCGAGCTGACCGAAACCGTGCAACAGTCAGATACCGAGCACACCGAACGCACGCAGCGCGGCTATGCGATCGAAACCGAAACGCGACTGAATCGCGACCGCCTGAGCCAGATCGTGATGGAATCCGACCGCGGCAAGGCGCGCATCAAGACCAACGAAGAACGCTCCGCCGAACTGTTGGTGCGCTTGACTTCGTCAGAAGCCGAGTTGGCGCAGGTGACTCAACGTCTGGGCGCCCTCGAAGAAGAACTGTCGCAACACCAGCAGTTGCTTGACTCGGCCGCGGCGGATCTAGGATCGGCGCAGCAGGAACTCGCGCTCAGCCAGCGGGAAGCTGCCAGCGCGGCCGCGGATCTGTCCGCGCTCGAACAAGCGCAGGAAGCTTGCCGCACGGCCATTCTCGAATCGGTCGGCCAGGGTTCTCAGCTTCGCAATCAGCTCACGCAGTCCGAGGAACGCGTGGCCGGCATCGACCGCGAAGAACAGCGCCTGCGTGCGGAAATCGCCGCTGCCACCACACAATCGGAAACCTTCGGTGGTCAGCGCGGCCAGCTTGCGCTGGAATTCGAAACTGTCTCGCAGCGCGTCAACACGCTCGCGGCGGAGATCGCTTCGCTGCGACAGGTGCTTGAAACCAAGCGCGGAGATGAGCGCGATACGAAAAAGTATCTTGATTCCATCCGTTCCGAATATGCGACGGCGCTAGGCAAGAAGGGTTCGCTCGAAGCCGTCATCGCCGAGCATGGTTATTCCACCGAATCGGTCCGCCGGCTGTTTCAATCGGGAGCGCTGCAAGGCGGACACGCGCCGGCGGGCGTGCTCGCCGATTTTCTTGAAGTCGATCCGCGGTACGAGCGCGTGGTCGAAGATTTCCTGCGCGATGAACTGAACTTCGTTGTGGTCAAAAGCTGGGACGCCGCCAACGAGGGCCTGCGCCTGTTGCGCTCCGACGTCGATGGCCGGGCGACGTTTCTCGTTCATCCCGAAGATTCGCAGGCAAAGTTTTCGTTCGTCGCCGATGAGCATGGGCACTACGCGCCGGTCGACGATTCCGTACTGCCGCTGAAGAACTCGATTCGCGTGCTGAATGGGTTCGGTAAATCGCTGGAAGTAATTTTGCCCAAGCTTGGCAATGGGTACATTGTGCCCGATCCAGCCGTCGCGCGTGATCTCGCGCTTTCCAGTCCGGACGCCTTTTTCCTTTCGCAATCGGGAGAATGCTTCCACAACGTAACCGTCACCGGCGGCAAGCAGCGCAGCGAGGGACCGCTCTCGATGAAGCGCGAACTGCGCGACGTTCTGCGCCTACTCGACGAACTGGAACAAGCTCTGCGCGAAAAGGAAATTCGTGCGCTCACGTTGGGCAGGGAAATTCACGAGCACAATTCCCTGCTTGACCGCCTGGAAGGCGAGAAGCGTGAAGCAGAGAAGCAGGCCATGACATCCGGCCATCTGCTGCAGCAATTGGACGGGGAGATGTCTCGCGTGCGCGAGCGCATCGACGTAATCGGCCGCGAGTTGCAACGGCTCGCCGCCGAACGCGGAGAACAGGACACGCTGATAGCCGGGCGGCAGGCTGAACTGGCGACGATCGAAGAATCGCGAGCGCGCTTTGAAAGCCAACTCGGCGCCGGGCACGATCGACTCGTTGCCCTGCGCAGCCGCCGCGACCTGGCCGCCGAAACCACTTCGCAGCGCGCCGCTCGCGTGGCCACGCTCGAAGAGCGCCACCGCTCGGCAAGCACTCTGCTCCAGCGCGTCCAAACTGTTGTTTCCGAGATGCGCGAGCGGGCGAGTGTTCTGCAGTCGCAAATGGAATCGGCGACCGAGGAGATCGCGCAGCGCAAAGAAGAGAACGCCCAACTGTCGGAACAACTCGTGCAGCTTGAAGCCGAACGCAATGCGGGCGAGGCCCGCGACGGCCTGCTGCAGTGCGAGTCGGAACAGGTGCGCGCACGCCTGGCCGAAATTGAGGAACTGTTGCGAACCATGCGTCAGCAACTCGATTCCGCCCGCGACCGCCGTGGCGAGTTGTCGGCGCAGGCCGCCAAACTAGAATCCGATCTGCAGCACATGGCGGATACCTGCCTCAACGAGCTTGGCATCGAGCGCCCGGTGCTCATGGCCGATACAACCATCGTCCCGCTCGCCGGGGAAGAACTCGCCAGCGAGGATCAAAATTATCGCGAGATGCGCGCCCGACTCGACGCCATGGGCCCGGTCAACATGATGGCGCTCGAAGAATATAAGGAAACCGCCGAACGCCATCAGTTTCTTTCGACGCAGCGTAAAGACTTGCTCGATGCCATCGAGAACACGACGGCAACCATCAAAGAGATCGACCAAGTCTCGCGCCAGAAGTTCGAAGAGGCGTTCCACAAGATCAACGAAAACTTCCAGAACACTTTCCGCAAGCTTTTCGGTGGCGGCAACGCCTTCATGCGGCTCACCGACATCGAAAACAGCGCGGAAAGCGGCATTGACGTGGTCGCCTCCCCTCCAGGCAAGAAGCTCCAGAACGTGCTCCTGCTTTCTGGCGGCGAAAAAGCGCTCACCGCTCTCTCGCTGCTGGTGGGAATCTTCCAGTACACGCCCAGCCCCTTTTGCATTCTCGACGAAGTCGACGCCCCGCTCGACGAGGCCAACATCGGCCGCTTCACCGACATGGTGCGTGAGATGAGCCTGCAAACACAGTTCATCCTGATCACGCACAGCAAGAAAACCATGAGCATCGCTCCCGTGCTCTACGGCGTGACCATGCAGGAGCCGGGGATATCGAAGCTGGTGTCGGTGAGGTTTGGGGCGGCGTAACCGAATGGGGCTAGTCCGACTCTAACGGCGAGGCGCGACGCTAACGATGGAGCTGCGTCGATAAAAAAATCCTGCTACGTTCTTGACGCGCGTACCATTATTTTGCTTTCGATCGCCGGAAATCCTGCGCCTTTTTTTCCAGAGCCTTCCTCAGCTTTTCCACATCGCGAAGGCCCGAAAAGCCGCCATGGGCGAGGCTTCTGACTTAGAATCGAACTGTCAACCATTTTCCGTCCGGCGGTGTTCAGAGCAACCATGTACCTGTGATCGAGGGCGTTGACAAATTTCGCGCGCGGGCTAGAATACCCGACAGTTTTCTCCCGGTAAAATTTAAGCCATGAGCCCCGATATCCTCGACCACGTCCTGCTAGAGACCGGCTATAAGGATCTTGAGTTGCACACGAGCGGCAAGGTCCGCGACGTTTACAACCTCGACAGCAGTCACCTGCTCTTTGTTGCCACTGACCGCATTTCCGCGTTCGATTACGTGCTGGCCACAGGCATTCCGCACAAAGGCCGCGTCCTGACCCAGATCTCGCTGTTCTGGTTCGATTTTCTGAAAGACATCGTCCCCAACCATTTCGTGACTGCGGACGTGAATGATTACCCGGCGGCAGTTCGCAAACACGCCGACGAACTCCGCGGCCGCTCCATGATCGTGAAACGGGCCGAAATGTTCCCGGTCGAATGCGTGGCCCGCGGATATCTTTCCGGCTCGGGCTGGAAGGAATACAAAGCCAGCGGCACGGTGTGCGGCATCCACCTGCCGGAGGGGTTGAAGGAATCCGATCAACTGCCGGAGCCGATCTTCACGCCCGCGACCAAGGCGACCACGGGGCACGACATCAACATTTCGTTTGAAGAAATGTGCAAGCTGGTTGACCCCAAGCTGAGCCACCAGCTCCGCGATCTGACCCTGCGCATCTACAAGAAAGCCGCGGACCACGCGCGGCAACGCGGCATCCTGATCGCGGACACCAAGTTTGAGTTTGGCATGACCGCCCAGGGAATCACCCTGGCGGATGAGGTACTAACACCGGATTCCTCGCGCTTCTGGCCGGCAGACACGTACCAACCGGGTAAAGCGCAGAATTCGTATGACAAGCAGTATGTAAGGGACTACCTCGAAGAAATCCGCTGGAATAAACAACCGCCCGCGCCCGCCCTTCCCCAAGAAGTTGCGCGCCGGACCAGCGAAAAGTACCTCGAGGCGTATCGTCAGTTGACGGGACGCGAGTTGGATATCTAGGCCGCCGTGCCCGCTGCATGGTCATGGATATGAGCGTTGCGGACTGGATCATTCTGGTTTTCCTGGCATTTTCCGTGGCCGGTGCAGCGATGCAGGGCTTTTTCCATGAAGCCTTTCATCTGGCGGGCCTGGTGCTCGGGTTTCTGCTGGCCGCCTGGCAGTATCACCGCCTGGCGGACCGGTTCGCGCCCTACTTGAAGTCGCCGTGGATTGGTGAGATTGCCGCTTTCCTGATCATCTTTTTCGCGGTTCTGATTCTGGCCGGCATTGCCGGACGAATCGCGCGCTGGGCGATGAAGAAAGCCGGACTGAGTACGATTGACCGGATTCTGGGAGCAGTGCTGGGCTTGTTGCGAGGCGTTTTGGTGGTAGCGATTGTGCTGACCGCCATGACTGCGTTCGCGCCCGCCGCAAAGTGGCTGGACGAATCTCAACTGGCTCCTTACTTCCTGGTGGGCGGAAGGGCTGCGATCTGGCTCGCACCGTCAGAGTTGCGCCAACGCTTCTACCAGGGGCTGGATTATATGCGGCGCGCGCCGTCGGCCGTGGATGCGGTTCATCTCAAGCCGGCCGCGCCTGCAAAGTAGTTCGTCTTGAGCGGGATCTTACGTGGTGAAGGTGCGGAAACGAGGCGGTGGTGAAAGATCAATTGGAAGCTCTCATCCTTCAGATGTACCAAAGCAATATTCTTTATTCCGAAGCGGTCCGCGAGTTCAAGAAGCGCTTCATCGTTGCCGTGCTGGAAGAAAACCGCGGCAACCAGTGCAAGGCCGCGCGTGAGCTGGGTATGCACCGCAACACTCTCAGCCGAACGATGCAGGAACTCAAGATTGACGTTCGCCCCTTGCGCGCCGGAACCAAGCGTCCGCCCCGCAGCGCGCGTCCGGTTGCGTTGGAAAGAAAACAGGCGCGGTAGAGGTATCAGGTCTCAGGTGCCAGGTCTTAGGAAGACAATCAACCGGACGAAATTCGACCAATAACTAAAGAGGGCGACCCGGATCGGGCCGCCCCTCTCTTCTTCGCAGCTTTTCTAGCCTCGCATTTTCCTGAAAACCTGAGACCTTAACTCAGTGCGCAGCAGGTTTCTTGTGGACCGGCGGCTTCGGTGCCGCTTTCACCAGCAAAGCACCTTCGTTCATGGTCATCATAAAAGGTTTCGCCACGTAGGAAACGGGCGTCCCTTCAAACTGGAAGTCCGTATCTTCTTTCGGCACGTCCTTTTTGGGAAGGGCCGCCGCCATGGTCAGATCGATGTCAGCGCGCTTGGCGTCGACGTCGTCCGAACTGCCAGCCAACGTCATCTTCGTCAGCTTGCCCGTGGTGTCGATGGTGAGAAGGTGGGCCACCATCTGCAGGGGCTTTCCCTTGAGGGTGGTCCAGACCTTTTCCGCGTCCTCCGGAGTGCCTTCGGAGAGAACCAGTTGCCATTCCGCGAAACTCATCTCCTCAACTTTCTTGGAGGCCATGATGTCGTGGGCCTGCTGCGCGGGCGTCGGTGGAACGTATTGCGTGATCGTAATGCCGGTGGGATCGGTGGCGGTTGCAGCCTTGGCCATGAGATCGTTCCAGCCCTCGTCGCTGCCGTGGTACTTGGTGTACTTGCTCTTGCCGTACTTGGCGATCTGGTCTTTGCCTGAGCCCTGGGCAAGATTGGCGGAGCGCGCGATGTAAAACAGTCCGTCTATGTCCTTTTCGGTTGGTCCCGGCTCCAGATAGGCACGCGCCAGCGTATAAACGTTCACCAGGTTCTTTGGATCGGCATCCACCGCGGCACGCAATCTCTGCTGGGCCTTGCCATAGTCCTTGACCTGATACGCGGCCACACCGCTGGCACCGTTGAAAATCACAGCAGTCTGAGTCTTGAGCTTCTGAAAATCGTCAGGGCTGGTGCCATCCGGCTTTACCGAGGTTTGCTCGCAATCCAGACCTTTGTCTGCGTATTGGCCCGCTTCAGTCAGATTCTGACCAGCGGCGGCGCCGCCTTGTTGCGCCATCGCCTGCTTGGTGTAAGCCAGCAGGGCCAGCGCTCGCAGGTTGCACGGGTTGGCCTGAAGAACTTTCTGTGCCGTCTCCAGCGTCTTGGCCGCATTTCCCGTCTGCTGGTAGGAGCCCATCAAAAGCTCCAGCGCGTCTTCCTTCATCACACTGTTTGGATATTGCGTCAGGAACGCCTCCAGGCCGCTGATCTTGGCCGCCGCATCCTGTTGCCCTAATGCCCCCATATACGCGTTGTATTCCGCTGGATCCTTGATTTCCTTTTTCTGCGGGGCTGGGGCTGGCGTTGCGGCAGGAGTTTGGGCAGCAGGGGCCGCGCTCTGGGGTGGCGCCGATTGGGCGGGTGCCGCGGCGGTTTGGGCGACGGCGGTAACTGCGGCTACCAGCAACATCGCAAAAAGAATTCTCTTCATTCCAGTGGCTCCTTCATTTCATATAGGAAAGCTGGATGCACGTACTTTCCGGCAGCGCGTCCTTGATGCCGGGTTCACCACGATCGTTTGCACGCCGTGGGAATGCTCCCGTAAATCCTTCGCCGCTCGGAATAAACGCGGCTTAGAGATTATTCCGGTGAGCGGATTATAAGGATGTCGTCTCGCTAAGGCAAGCGAGATTGCTCACGGGAACGCCTTTGAAGTTGGATGTACCTTGCGGATCAGGCGTTCGCCTTAAGCATCTGCTCGGCATGCTTGCGCGAGGTCTCGGTCAGCTTTGCGCCGGAGAGCATGCGCGCCACTTCCGCGGTGCGTTCTTCCCCGGTAATTTTGCGTACCATGGTTTTGGTCCGCCCGGAGCTGGTTCGTTTCTCGATCAAATAATGATGATCGGCAAAAGTCGCGATCTGCGGCAGGTGGGTTACGCACAATACCTGACTTCCTTTCGCAAGCACCTTGAGCCTCCTTCCCACCGCTTCGGCCGCTCGCCCGCCAATGCCGTTATCAATTTCATCGAACACCAGCGTGCGCTGCATTGCCGGATTTTTCTTCTTTCCCGCCGGATTCGCGCCCGCTTCCACGCTCGCCTTCAGGGCCAGCATCACGCGAGAAAGCTCGCCCCCCGAGGCGATCTGTTCCAGCAGCTTCAGAGGCTCACCGGCATTGGTCGCAATCCTGTAGACGACCTGATCGATGCCCGACGAGGTCCAGTGCGGCTCCGCCTCGTTCTCCTCGACGGCGATGGCAAACGAGGCGCGCATGGCCAGATCGTTGATCTCGGCTTCCACCACCTTTTCCAGCTTCCGCGCCGCCTCCGAGCGCTTGCGCGAGATTGCCCGCGCAGCTTTGCGATAATGTTCGTCGGCCAGGGCCAGTTGCTCGTGCAGTTCGCCCAGCGCCTGATCCTTGTTCTCCATCTCCGAAAGTTTCCGCCGCGTTTCCTCGCCGTAGGCGATCACCTGCTCAAGCGCCGGTCCATATTTACGCTTCAGCTTGTCTACCAACGCCAGCCGCTCTTCCAGTTCCGCCAGCCGCTCGGGAGAAGCCTGAATTCCACCCGCATAATCACGCAACGTCGCACCCACGTCCTCCACGCTGATGCGGGCGGATTCCAGTGCCCCGAGCGCCTCCTGGAATTTCGGCTCGTAGCGCGTCAGTTCCTCGACGTGTTTTTGGGCGGCGCGCAAACTTGACGAAGTCGACGCGCTGCCCTCATAGAGAAGATCGAAGGCATTCATCGCGGCGCCGTAGATCTTCTCGGCGTTGGCCAGCACGCGCTTTTCAATTTCCAGGCGTTCGTCCTCGCCCGAAGTCAGCCGCGCTTCCTCAATTTCGCGCGCCTGGAATTTCCACAGGTCAACGAGCCGCAGGTGCTCCTGTTCGTCCTGCTCCAGTTCCGCAATACGCGCACGGATGTGCTTCCAGCCGCCGAACGCGGCAGCCACGTCCTCCAACTCAATTCCGGCGTAAGCGTCCAGAAGCCCCTGCCGTGCCGCGGCATCGAAGTTCACAATCGATTCGTTCTGCGCGTGGATTACGCCGAGATGCGGCGCAAGTTGCTTCAGCACTGCTACTGTCGCCGCTTGATTGTTGATGAAGACCCGTCCTTTGCCGCCGGCAGCGATCTCGCGCCGCAGAATCAGCGATGCGTCCTCCATATCCAGACCATTGCCTTCCAGAACCGCTTCCACGAACCTCGCCGCCGCACCCTCGTTTTCAAACACCCCGGCAACCACGGCCCGTTCCGTACCCGCCCGGATCACGTCGGTCGAAGCTTTCTCCCCCAGCAGCAATCCCAGCGCGTCAATCAAGATCGATTTGCCCGCGCCGGTTTCGCCCGTCAGCAGGTTCAACCCCGGCGCGAACTCAATGACCACATTGTCAATTACGGCGTAGTTTTCCAGTCGCAGTTCGGCCAGCACAGGAGCCTCGGTACGGCAAATATCTCATAAATCAGGGTGTTGGTCTGTTGCAAAAGAGTGGTCGTTTTCTTAAAAATGCTCCGAAAACCGGCGTGTCTCAAATAACGCGCGTGCCGGGCCGCCATTCCCCGGTACATGGAAAGGAGCGAAATCCGAGCGGGAGGGCGTCACTGTTCGGTGTGACCGCCATCACTAGTTTGCGGCCCAAAATGCACTTCCGAGTTTGAATTTAGGCCGGTGTTTCCGCCACCATGTGCTTATGAAAACCTTCCCCCAGTTCGCACTCGCAATCATACTGCTCTTAGGCTCGCTGGCTTTTGCCCAAGTGAAAATCACCACCACCTCTTTGCCCGAAGGAACGGTGCAGACGCCCTATTCGGTAGCCATTGATACGAAGGGCGGCGAAACACCGTTCAAGTGGTCCTCCGTAGGCTTGCCTGGCGGACTCACTCTAAAGCCGTCTAAGGATACCCGCAGCGCAACTCTAACCGGCACGCCGACGAAGACGTCGACCTATCAGTTCGACCTCTCGGTCGAGGGGCACGGCGGCCACATGTCCACCGTGGACTACACCTTGACCATACAGGGGGGCACGTCCCACAGCGCGGCCCTGACGTGGTCCGCGGGCGCCAAGAATATTACCGGCTACAACATCTATCGCAGCACGACTTCCGGCGGACCTTACGGCCAGCTTAACTCCTCCCTCCTGTCTTCGAATAGCTACACCGACACCGACGTGGCCGGCGGCACCACCTACTACTATGTGGCCACCGAAGTGGACAATAAGGGAGACGAGAGCGGCTACTGTGCCCAGGCGGTTGCGGTAATCCCGTAGCGACCAACTCGACCGTCGCAAAAGACCCTCCGTCGGCACCACGCGAGGTCACGTAGGGTCGGTCCGAGTTGAGTGTTCGGCAGTGCTGGAAGGACGCCGAAACGCAGGGTGCAAGCGTGCCCCAGGTTCACGCCCACGTTCTGGGCACCAACCTGGGGACATGCGGCGCACCTCTGTGTATCCCATGGCCGGAGCTTTTTGCCAACCCCGAATCGCACTGTCCCGGCAGCAAAAATCGGCATCAAACCCGCATTGACCGATGGGGTAACCCCAGGCCGGGGTTCGCCGCCTTCGGTCTATAATTTCAGGTAGGGGTTTTCCCAACTAGAATGCATTTGTATTCTGTCCTGTTGTCGTTTGTCGGCGGCGAAATCGTTGATCTCGTCCTTCAAACCGGTACGGTCGCCAAGGCTGTTCTGCTTTTCCTGCTCGCGTTCAGCGTGCTGTCCTGGGCCGTAATCCTCGCCAAGTGGAGGCTCATCAAGTCGGCTCAGCGGCAAAGCTCCCGTTTCCTGCGCGCCTTCCGCAAGGCCCAGCGCATTCAGGACATCGCCTCCGTAGCCGATCAGTTCCGCCCCAGTCCTTTGGTGGGGGTTTTTGACCGAGCGGTGACAGAATTCAAGCGCCAGATGGGAACCACCGGCGGCATCCACAATCCCACCGCCGTTCAGCGCGCCATGCAGATCGCGTCTTCTGAAGAGATCACACACCTTGAGCGCAACGTGCCTTGGCTTGCAATCACAGGTGCTGTGACGCCTTTCATCGGATTATTCGGAACCGTCTGGGGCATCATCGACGCCTTCCACGGCCTTGGCGCTGCCGGCGCTGCCACTTTGCGCGCCGTTGCCCCGGGGATCTCCGAAGCCCTCATTACCACGGCCGCCGGCTTGGCCGCTGCCATCCCGGCCGTTATCGCCTACAACCTCATCATCGGCTCGATTCGCGAACTGGCCTCGCGTAACGACGATTTCACGCTCGAGATGCTCAATCTGGTCGAACGCCAGCAACCGCAACCCATGAGCGAGGTTCAGCGCTGATGGCTTTCACCACCGCCAACGGTCGTACGCAGAGCGCGCTTGCCGATATCAACGTCACGCCTTTGGTTGATGTCGTACTCGTCCTGCTGATCATTTTCATGGTGACCGCGCCCGTTCTTCAGTCCGGCATCGAAGTCAATGTGCCGCACACGCGCACCGTCAAGGAGATCACCGAAGAGCGGCTGGTCATCAGCATCGACAAAACACAACGAGTTTTTCTGGGCAACGATCCCATCAACATCAACCAGATCGCTTCGACCCTCAAGCAGAGGATTCGCGATCCCCGGCATCAGGCGATCTACTTGCGCTCCGACGAAGACGTGCCCTTTGGCGCCTTTGCCACCGTGATGGACGCAATTAAGCAATCCGGGATCAGTAACGTGAGCATCGTGACGCAGCCCATTGATTCCCATGGCAGCAACCACTAATGATCTCGCCAGCGGCAGTCTCGGCCGGCCTCTCGCGTGGTCCGCAGGGCTGCATCTGGCATTCACCGCGTTCGTCATACTCTATGCCACGTTCGTTCCCAGCTTCCGCGGCCAAGGCTGGGGCGCTGGCGCAGGCGGAGATGCCATGGGAGCGACAATCGTGAGTACGGTTCCTCTCCCCGCCAACGCGCAACAGACCAACAACGTGTTGGCCACCGAATCCAAGGGCCTTTCGCATTCCGAGCCCAAGCCCGAGGAGAAGGAACCGGAAGCGATTCCGATTCCCGACAAGAACGCGAAGACAAAAATAAAACCTGCGCCGGTCAAGACCGCAACTCAGCGCAAGCCGGAGCGAGAGCCCGAGGAGTCGAATCAGATTCCGTACGGCGAAGGCGGCCCGGTCAGCGGCCCTTACGGCATGTTCAACGCCGGAGGCGCCAAAGGCGGATTCGGCTTCACTGGCGGAGGCGGCGACTTTGGCAGCCGGTTCTCATGGTATGTGCAGGCGGTGCAGCGCAAGGTATCGGAAAATTGGCTGAAGTACGAAATCGATCCGAGCATCAAAGAGGCGAACCGTGCTTACGTGACGTTCGATATCGCGCGCGATGGTCATCCGGCAAATGTCCAGATTGAGCAGACCAGTGGAGTTCCGTCGCTCGACATCTCGGCGATGCGGGCGGTTCAACGCATCGATACGTTCGGGCCCTTGCCGCCAGAGTATTCGGGCAGCAAGGTGTCGGTGGAATTTTGGTTTGATTACAAGAGGTAGGCGTTGGTCGTCAGTCGTTGGTTCATTTTGGCAAGCCCGTAGAAAGCTTGTCATTCCGAGCGAAGCTGGCGACCGACGAAGGACGAACAGCGAACGACGGTTTAGGGAGTAAACATTGAGCAATGCATTCCAACTCGGCCGCCGCTTCATCTGGGCCGTGGCCCTGCTTCTCGCATCGGCCACCACCGTCTCCGCCCAGGATTGGATTCGCACCGGAACCGGCTTGGGCGTCGAAAAAGTCCGCCTCGCCGCTGCCGACTTCAAATCGTCCACGCAGGACCCAAAAAACGTCGACCTGCTCAAGACCTTCAACGACACGCTCACCAACGACCTCGACAACGCCGGTATTTTCGATCTGGTCTCAAAGAGTTTTCATCCGCTGCAAGTTCCCGGCCAGCCCTCCGAGGTGAACTCCGCCGCCTGGAATTCGCCTCCGCCCAATGCCTCCATGCTCGCCTTCGGCAACTTGGGCGCTGCTGCCGACAAAGTCACCGTACAGGGCTGGCTCTACGATCTCAAGAATCAGGCCTCGCCGCAGGTCCTCGGCAAGCAATACAGCGACTCAGCCACCGCCGACGCGGTCCGCATGATCGCGCACAAATTCGCCGACGAAATCATCTTCCGCCTTGGCGGAGGCATCAACGGCATCGCCGAAAGCAAAATCTATTTCGTCAGCGACCGCAGCGGCCACAAAGAAATCTGGATGATGGATTACGACGGCGCCAACCAAGCCCAACTCACGCACCTCGGCAGCATCTCGCTTTCGCCGCGCATTTCGCCTGACGGCTCGCGCCTCGCCTTCAGCTCCGCCACCAAGAGCGGGTGGGAAATCCTGATGTATTCTTTCGATCTCAACCGCATGGTGGCGTTCCCGCGTTTCGGAGGCATGAATCTTTCTCCATCATGGTCACCCGACGGCAAAATCGCGTTTTCATCCTCGCGCAACGGCTATCCGAACATTTTTGCAATCGATGGCTCGGGCGGAAACGCGCGCCGCCTCACCAACGATCAGGGTCCGGACGTTTCTCCCACGTGGAATCGCAAGACCGGGTCGCAGATTGCTTTCGTCAGCGGGCGCACCGGCCTGCCTCAGATTTACACCATGGAAGCCGACGGCACGAACGTGCAGCGCATCACCGACCAGGGCTATGCGGTTTCACCGAACTGGTCGCCGAACGGCCAGTTCCTGACGTTTTCCTGGATGCGCAAGTACGGTCCGGGCGAGCCCGGCGCCAACGATCTCTATCTGATGGATGTTGCCAGCAAGCAGTGGGTGCAGCTTACGCACGATGCCGGACGCAACGATTTCCCGTGCTGGTCGCCCGACGGGAGGCACATTATCTTTCAATCGCATCGCACCGGAACCGACCAGATATTCACCATGCTGGCCGACGGCACCAATGTGAAGCAGCTAACATTTAAAGGCAACAACACGCAGGCCAACTGGAGTTGGAAGTAGGAGTGATGTCTGGATCAGTTTTGAAAGGGCACGGCTTTAGCCGGGCCGTCGCGATGCCAAGAACGACTGGGGCTTTAGCCCCTGAGGGACTCGCAAGTTTCACGAGACATGCGGCCGGCCAGCATGTGCGCCCAGCCGCCAATCTCTAAAACCATCCGGGCGCACGGAAAAATCGGAGGAATCAGTGAAGCATCAGATGAGGACGTGGAGCCTTCTCGTATTCGCACTTGGCACGATGATGTTCCTGGGTGCGTGCGCAAAGAAATTGCCACCGCCACCGCCACCGGCGGCGCCAACGGCGCAGGCGCCCACCGCATCGCTCGCGGCGAATCCCAACACGATCAACGCGGGTGAGTCCACGACTCTCACGTGGCAGACCACCGGCGCTAGCGACGTCAGCATTGACGGCATCGGGCCTGTCGACGGCAGCGGCTCGCGGCAGGTTTCACCGGCCACGTCGACCACTTACCATCTGATTGCCAAGGGTGCAGGCGGCACGCAGGATGCGACTGCGCGCGTCACCGTCAGCGCAGCGCCTCCGCCCGAACAACCCGCAGCCGAGAACCTCACCGAACAGGAGCTTTTCGCAAAGAATGTGAAGGACATTTACTTCGCCTATGACAAGTCCGACATCGCACCCGATCAGCAGTCCGCTCTTCAGGGAGACGCGCAGTTCCTGCAACAGCATGCGAGCATTCACATCACCGTCGAAGGCTACTGCGATGAGCGCGGCTCGACGGAATACAATCTGGCGCTCGGTACCAGCCGTGCCGATGCCGTGAAAAATGGGCTGGTGCAGGCCGGAGTCGCGGGTGATCGCATCAAGACCTACAGCTACGGCAAGGAGAAGCCGTTCTGTACGCAATCGAACGAGAGTTGCTGGCAGCAAAATCGCCGCGGCCACATGGTCTACGAGAAATAGCAAGTTGTGTGGGGACGGGGCTGAGCCCCGTCCCGGCACCGATACGAAAATCTCTGCACAGGGCAACTATGAAATCGAATCGTCTTGTACTTGCGCTCATCGTTTCCGTCGCCATCGTTTCTCTCATGTCCGCTCCCGCCTTCGCCACCAGCAAGGACATCATCGAACTGCAAACCCAGGTCACGCAACTGCAGCAGCAGATGACCCAGATGAAGCAGTCCTTCGACGAGCGCATGGGTATCATGCGGAATCTGCTCGAGAAGAATACCGACGCTGCCAACAAGGTGAGCACGGCCATTGAAGGCCTCGAGACCTCGCTCAACAAGCAGCAGGCCGATCGCGCCGCCCAGGTCGACCAGATTTCTGGCCAGATCCAGGCACTCAACGACACCATGGACGAACTCAAAGTCCGTCTCGCGAAGCTGAGCAAGCAGTTTGAAGACATGCAGTCGGCGCAGCAATCCATGGCCGCGTCGCAGGCGCAAGCGCAGCAGCAGGCGCAAGCTATGGCACAGGCCCCGGCGCCCGACGTGCTCTATAACAATGCCTTGCGCGATTACAACGGCGGGAACAACGACCTGGCGACCCAGGAATTCGGCGATTACATTAAGTTTTACCCCAACACCGATCTGGCCGGGAACGCTTATTTTTATCTGGGAGAAATTTCGTACAAGGCGGGCGATTTTCAAAAGGCCGTTACCAACTACGATCTTGTGCTGCAAAATTTTCCCAGCGGAACGAAGGCCTCGGCTGCACAGCTAAGAAAAGGATTCGCCCTGATCGAACTCGGCAAGCAAGACGAAGGCGCGCAGGAGTTGAAGCACGTCATTCAGCGCTATCCCAAGACTAACGAGGCCATCCAGGCACGCGAGAAGCTGAGAAAGATTGGAGCCGCTCCTAGAACCCGCTAAGAGCTTGCTTGAAGATCGTGGCGGTTTGGGACGGAGGAACGGGTAGCCCAGAGCTTCAGCGCTGCGATTAGATCAGCATTTTCATTAGCGGCTTTAGGAGCTGAGGTCGTCACTTCCGGTCACTCGGCACCATCACTCCGCCCTCGATCTTCGGGATGCCAAAGTGCCCCCCCAGATGCGACAGGTCCAGCGGGCTGATCGATCCCGAAACCAGGATATAGTCGACCTCGTTCGCGCGGGCGAACAGCATCGCCACGTTGCTCACCGCATTATTCTCGAGTCGCACCCAGACGTCGGTCATCCCTGCTTCGCCCTTCTGCTGGTTCACAAGTTGCTTCCATCCGCCCGTGTGGTAATCATCCTTTACCGAGTTGACGACAGCAGGGTCGTACATCCACGGCCTGGGAAACCGGAAGTTGTGTACCGAGACTCCGCTGATCCCCGCAATCACGCGCCGCAGATCTTCATCCCCTGGGTCCAGTTTCGACGCGAACACCAGCATCGAGTGGTCAAGCGTGAACTCGGTTTTCGAAGACGCCATCTGCCGCAATGCATCAATGCCCTGGGGAACAGCTGGCGGGGGCTGAAGCTGTGCCTGGCTGAATTGAGCCACGGAAATACCAACTAGAAGAAGACCAACAATGCGGAAAAGCTTCATATAGAGCGCCTCACATCATTCCGGAAATTCTGACCAGCCCAGGGGGCCTCTGTGTGCTCCGTGGTTCATGTTCTTTCCTGAGCCAGACAGGACTTCGTCCCTGCGCCACAAGGCGCAGCCCTCGGCCAATATGAACCCGCTAGACGAAAATTAGTTGCTCGCTGGTTCTAGCCGCGGACGTTCCAGGCCCGGACGTTCTAGGCTGAAACTCACCCCGCGTCCGCCGCGGCCGCTTTTTCCTCCGCCAGCCCGCTGGGCCTTAGCGTGACCCAATCGGTCTGCACGCTTTCCCAGCCCTGGATCAGGAATCCGTAGGATTCGAATAGCCTGCGAATCTTGGGCCGCGACCATCCGGCGATCTCCTCCAGGATCGGAACCAGCGTAGCCAGGGCGTTGTCGCTCAAGACGGTGCGCTTGGCAATCTGCGCCACATGTTTCGATTCCGACACCGCAATGGTAAATCCATCGTGCCGGTTCACATGCAGCATCACGTGGATGTCCGAACTCCCATCACCCACATATACGACGTGATCGAGCGGCACGCCCAGCTCTCCGCTCAACTGCTCCAGCCGAGCCACTTTGCCGTAGCCCGCCGTCGCCCGCACCAGCGTCTCAATTTCTCCGGTTGCGCTGTATTTGAATTCCGTGCCGAAGATGTGGTCCTGCGGCACAATCCCTTCCAGCGCCGACTGAATCACTTCCACCGGCGCAGCCGACAGCACGTAAAAGTCAAAGTGGTAACCGTCAATGCGCTGGTCCAGAATCTCATATACCTGCTGGATGTTTTCCTTCAGGCGAATGCGTTTGCCCACTTTGAGCAGATGGTCGCGCCGCACCTTCGTACGAAACTCAGGATCATGCAGCAACAGGTAGGAGAGTTCGGCGCCTTGCTGCACCAGGTTCAGCTTCGCCATGCCCTTGATTTTGCGCTCGAACTCTTCGGTGGAAATGCCCACCAACTCGCTCAGGACATACCCGCTATCGTTGAAGGTCAACGTCTGATCGAAGTCACTCGCAAATAAATAGTGCTTTCTGTTTCTATTAACCATGATCTATCTTAGATTCAACCCCACGTTAATGGACCATAAAATTTCCCGATCGCTGCTATTACAACAACTTACAGCCCGCGCGAACCCTCGCAGGCAACAGAAAAAGTCCGTTGCTCAAGCTCGCCATAAAGCGTAGCCTGAATGCGAGTAGCTGTGGAAAAGCTCTGGGTTTGGGTGGCGCAGCGCTTCAGCGCTGCGTTCCGGGCCGCATTCTCGTCAGCGGCTTTAGCCGCTGAGGTCGCGAATATTTCCTTTTTCCACAGCAGCCTACATAATCTGCGCCACGAGCGCAGTTCGAGAGGTCTTCATATATGCCCAGCAGCGCCAGCGATCATCTTCGCAACGATGCCGACCGTGGAAAGGGCTCACTCGAGCCCGACGAACGCAACCAGGCCGGAAACAATTCCATGAGAGGCCAGCTTTCTCACCGCGACGAGAATCCACTGGTCGAAGGCGCCGACAGCGATTTCCCCGAGCCCGGCCAAAGCCCCGAACACTCCTTCGAGGGAAAGTTGACCAAGAAGAAATGACGGCGCGCTCGCAAGAGCCGTTATGAGCGCTACCGCTGATTCCGACAATTGACTGGCGAACCCTGCAGGCATACAAAATTGCCAGTGAGTATGTTTGACTACGATCCACCAAAGGAAAAGGAACCTGTCGACTACACAGGCCTCAAAATTGGAGGCATCTTGGCGCCTGTGTTCTTTCTCATCACCTTCCTGAGTAATGCGGATATGGCATTGGCAGCATGCATTGTCTTAGGAATGGTCATGTTCGCGATCAAAATCCGCTGGCACTTAAGGAAACGTGTCTGGTTCTGGGTGATCATCGCTTTTATATTGGTGCTCCACATTCCATTGATTCCTATGGTTCGATGGCCCCAAGGAAACGTGCCTACGCTTTTCTATACGATGCCGCTCGGAATCGCGGATTTTCTAATCATCTCGGGAGCTTTGGGGTTCGCAGAAAGGTTCTTCTCAAAAAGCTCTTCTTCTACTGATGAAGAGGAATGAAAGTCAACTGGTGAAAAATCGCGATAGCATGCATTGACCCGAGTTCATATCCACAAAATAACCGTGCAAAGTTGATTCCTTTCACTCTCCACAATCATCTGTATCCCGTTGCCTTCTTTGCGCATCAATTCCAATCCCAAACTCATGAGGAAAATCCATGCCCCGCATGAAAGCCGTCCAGATAAGCAAGCCCGGTGGAAATTTTGAACTCGTCGAACGCAACATTCCCGAGCCCACGCACGGGCAGGTCCGTGTCAAGGTCGAAGCCTGCGGCATCTG